>DASYCE010000003.1 GCA_036500345.1 Gemmatimonadales bacterium
TGCGTGGGTGTCACCGGACGATTCCAACACCGTCATCGTCGCGAGCGATCAGGGAACGATCATCTCGCGCAACGCCAAGGAAGATGACCCGTCGAATGTGACGTGGAGTTCGTGGCTCAATCAGCCGACGGCGCAGATGTACCACATCTCCGTCGACTACCGCTTCCCGTACTGGGTCACCGGCGCGCAGCAGGACAGCGGATCGGTGGCGGTCTGCTCGCGCGGGTTCTTCGCCGAGATCTCGATGCGAGACTGGGCACCGATCGGCGCGGGTGGCGAAAGCGGCTACACCGCTGGAGATCCGTTGCATCCGGGGATCATTTACGGTGGCTCGGGTTCGCGGTTCGACCTGATGCTGAATACCGCGGCTCCCGGGAGCAGCGCGCCGCGCGGGCGCCAGGACTGGACGCAGCCGCTGGTCCTCTCGCGTGCCGATCCGCGCGCGCTCTATTACGGCAGCGAAATCCTCTACAAGAGCAGCGATACCGCCGAGACGTGGAACCCGATTTCTGGCGACCTCACCCGCGCCGATCCGGGAGTTCCTCCCAATCTCGACGCGGCCGCAGCGGCGCAAGTTGATCGCAACGGCAAGCGCGGCGTCATCTACACCATTGCGCCGTCACCGCTGGTGATTCCGATGGTCTGGATCGGAACCGACGACGGCTATATCCAGGTCACCACCAACGACGGGAAGACCTGGCAGAACGTCACTCCCCCGGCGGTCACGGCATGGAGTCGTGTGACGATGATCGAGGCATCGCACTTCGACTTCAACACGGCCTACGCGTCGGTCGACCGGCACCAGCTGCAGGACTTCGATCCGTACATCTATCGCACCCGCGACATGGGTCGTACCTGGCAGCGGATCAGCAACGGACTTCCGGCCGGCGTGTATGTGCATACCGTCAAGGAAGACCCGATGCGCGAAGGGCTCCTCTTTGCCGGCACCGAGCGGGGGGCGTACATCTCGTTCGATGCGGGTGACAACTGGCAGCCACTGCAGTTGAACCTTCCGGCGACGTCGGTCCGGGACTTCGAGGTGTACCAGAGCGACCTGATCGTCGGCACGCACGGACGCGGGATCTGGATCATCGATGACATCTCGCCGCTGCGGCAGATCACCGACGCAGTCCTTCGCGCCGACGCCTATCTCTTCAAGCCGGCGGACGCGATCAACTACATCCGCGGCGGCGACAATGGCACACCGCTGCAGAAGGACGAGCCGCAGGCGCAGAATCCGCCGGACGGCGCCGCGATCGACTACTACCTCAAGGCTGCGGGGAGCGTGACGCTTGAGATTCTCAACTCGAGCGGCGACGTGGTGCAGACCTACACCAGCGGCGAAGCGCCGGCAGCTGGCGGCGGTCGCGGTGGTCGGGGGGGCGGAATTCCAAACACCTCGCCGCTGTGGCGGACCACACCCGAAGCGTTCTCGGGAAGCGCCGGGATGCATCGCGTTGTCTGGGCGCCGGGTAGCGGTGGCGGCCGCGGGTTCGGTGGTGGAGGGGGCGGCCGAGGCGCTGCGACTCCTGTTGGTGGCGTCGCCGGAGCGATTGCGGGTGGCGTCGTCGGCTCTGCTACAGGAGCTGCCGCTGGCCGTGGCGGTCGGGGCGGCGGCGGTGGTGGTGGTGGGCGCGGCGGCCGCGGCGCAGCTGTCGAGTCGACCGGGACGTTCACTGCAAGGCTGACTGTGAACGGGAAGGCCTACAATCAGTCATTCACGATCCGGCCCGACCCGCGAAGCGCGGAACGATGAATCGCTGATGCAAGCAGTCCAACGCGTCCGATCGGCAGCCGCGATGACCGCCGTCTGGCTTGCGGCGTCTAGCGGCGCGTTGGCTGCGCAGGATCCCTTGAATGCGGGAACGAGTTCAAGGCCGATCGAGCCCGACATATCCTCTCCGGTCTTCGGAGGGATCGGGATGGGACTGGCCGGGTTTGCGCTCGGCGCGTACATCTGCGGCCACGAGGGCCAGAACTGTTCGTGCGACGGCGAGGGCGGCCTTGAACACGCGTTTTACGGAGCGGCAATCGGCGGGACCGCCGGGATGGCGCTCGGAATTCACCTGGGCAACCGGCGGCGGAACGCTGGCAGTTTCGCTTCCGTTCCCAGCGATTCACTGATCTGACCCGACAACGGCGCGGATCTCCTCGGCGTCGTGATGCCCCCGGCAGGATTTGAACCTGCAACCTCTGGCTTAGGATGCCCTTGCTCTATCCAGTTGAGCTACGGGGGCGAACTTGCGCGGAATTATAGTGATCGACGGCACCAATCCCGGAATTGTTTTGCCAGCCGGGCCGCGTTCACAGTGCTGGCCGGTTGAGAATCAACCCGTCAGTCGCCGCGATCCATATCACGGATGACTTGAAGCTCGTCGTCCAAGATATTGTATCTTTGATAGTTACATCGATCGATAACGACCTCAACCATTTTCTTCTGATCCGCCAGTCGAACGCGCGGATCGATACGATCTGGCCAATTCGATCACAATCGGCAGGACCGAAACCACAATGATCCCGAGGATCACAAGGGAGAAATTCTCGCGAACCTTGGGGAGGTTTCCGAACCAGTAACCGGCGCACGAGAAGAGACCAACCCACGCCAGCCCGCCGGCCAGATCGTACCCCAGAAACCGTGAATATTTCATCTTCCCTACCCCGGTAACGAACGGCGTGAAGGTCCGGACGATCGGGACGAATCGAGCCAGGATCACCGCCCGTGGCCCATACCGTTCGAAAAACTGGTGGGTTCGCTCGAGGTGCCGGCGACTCAGCCAGCGGTAGTCATGGGTGAACGCCCGCGACCCGATCTGCCGGCCAATGAAGTAATTGGTGTTGTCCCCGATCACAGCGGCGGCAAAAAGGACGGCCACGAGGACCGGCAATGAGAGGGAGCCGATCGCGGCAAGCGAGCCAGCGGCAAAGAGGAGCGAGTCGCCCGGAAGAAACGGTGTAATGACGAGCCCGGTCTCGCAGAAGATGATCAGGAAGAGGATGCCGTACGCCCACGGCCCGTAGTCGTGGACCATGGCGCCGAGGTGGCGGTCGAGATGGAGAACGAAGTCGACGAGGGTGTGCAGCGTCATTCAGCCCTGGCCCGCGAAGCCGTACTGTCCCAGCAGCGGGACAAATCGCACGTCATGGATCGAGATCTGGTCATGCCCGCTCCCATCCTTGTGCCGGGTCACCAGCGTCAACTCCTGCGACTCCTTGGTACCGACCGGAATCACCAGCCGGCCGCCGGGGGTCAGCTGATCGACCAGCGGCTGAGGGACCATCGGTGCTGCGGCGGCGACGATCTCTCCCTGATAGGGAGCATTGGAACTCCACCCCAATGATCCGTCGCCGTGAATCACCGTCACATTGTTGAGGGCGAGCGAACGGATCACCTCGTGCGCCTGATGCGCGAGCGACGCAATCCGCTCGATGGAAAAGACCGACTCCGCGAGCATCGACAGGAGCGCGGTTTGATACCCCGATCCGGTACCGATCTCGAGGACCCGCTCGCGTCCCGTGAGCGCGAGAAGTTCGCACGACCGGGCCTGCACGAACGGCTGCGAAATCGTCTGACCATTGCCGATCGGAAGCGCTTCGTCCTCGTACGCGCGGTGCCGCAGTGATTCGGGGACGAAGAGGTGCCGTGGGATCGTACCGATTGCGCGCAGGACCGCCATATCCCGGATCCCCTGCCGCTGCAGCGTTTCGACCAGCTGCGACCGGTACCCTGCAAACCCGTCGGTCACGGCGCGTCGAGCTTCCAATCGCGCACGGTCTCGAGCAATTGATGGTTGGTGAGATCGAGCTGGAGCGGAGTCACGCTGACGTAGCCAGCCGCGATCGCCGCCTGATCGGTGTCGGTATCTTCGGTCCAGATGATCTTGCCGCCGCCGACCCAGAGGACTTCCCGACCCCACGGATCCTTCTGCCGGGCAACCGAATCGGCAAAGATTCGTGAGCCAAGCCGGACGACGTTGATCCCCCGGACCTGATCGGCGGGGATCGGTGGCAGGTTGATGTTGATCAGTGTGTTGCGCGGGTAGGACGCGAGGGCGCAGATCTTCGCAACCAGTCGACCGACCAGGTCGCGGTACCCGTTCATCAGATCGGCCTGCCGCCCGGCGAACGAGAGCGCGATCCCCGGGATGCCAAGGGCCACAGCCTCCATGGCAGCCGACACCGTACCCGAATAGAGCACGTCTTCGCCGAGATTCGGCCCGTGGTTGATCCCGCTGAAGACGAAGTCTGGGTGGCGGGGCATCAGCGCCTCGAGCGCCAGCAGGACGCAATCGGTCGGCGTTCCATCGACCTGCCAGGTGCGTTCCCCGACCGATACCGGCCGGAGGGGCCGGCTCAGGGTCAGCGCATGGGACTGCCCACTCTGCTCACGGTCTGGTGCGACGACGGTGACGTTCCCGACCTGCCGGCAGGCGTCAGCCAGCACCTGGATGCCTAGTGACAGGATTCCGTCATCATTTGCAACTAGGATCTCCATGGCCGGGAAGATAGTCCTGACCGATCCCCGTACCCCATGGTGAGACGAGTGCGTCGCTGCGCGCTGCTGATCGACTTTGGCGGGACCCTTGATGCCGACGGCGAGCCGTGGGTTGAGCGCTTTTTCCGGCTCTATCAGGCGGCCGGAGGGATCGGCGATCGGAACCGTTTCCGGACGGCGTTTGCCCGCTCCGATTCGCTGCTGGCGCGCCTTCCAGGGATCGCCGCTCTCGGATACGCGGCCACCGTCGCCACCCAGGCGAGCCTCCTGGCGGAACTCCTCGCCGATGGTGCCTGCCTCGCCGGCACCGACCTCTCGGATCGCTTCGTGGAGGACGCGGTCGGGGTGGCGCGGCGGAATCGTGACGTGCTTCTCGAACTCTCGGAGACCCATCAGCTCGCCGTCGTGTCAAACTATCAGGGGAACCTGCAGCCGTGCCTCGATGAACTCGAACTCGGCGACCTCTTCGACGTGGTCTCCGATTCCGAAGTGGTTGGCGCGCGCAAGCCCGATCGCCGGATCTTCGACGCGACCCTTGCCGCGCTCGACTGCGAGCCGGCGCGCTGCTGGATGATCGGTGACTCGCCGCCCAACGATATCGCCGCCGCTGCGTCGCTCGGCATGGCAACCTGCTGGCTGGCGGACGCGGCGCGACCAGCGGTCGGCATCGCACCCGATGTGCGCGTGAGCCGGTTCGATCAGGTCCCTCGGGCACTCGCCGCATGATGCACGGCCTGGTGCTCGCCGGCGGTGAGGGGTCCAGGTTGCGCGCCAGCGGCGTCACGGTGCCGAAGGCGCTCCTCGCGATCACCGGTGAGCCGCAGATCGTGCGGATGGCCGCGGCGTGCCGTCGCGCGGGATGCGCCACGGTAACCTGCGCCGTGCGCAGCGCTCTGGTAACGGCAGTCGAATCGGCGCTGGCCGGGCGCGACGTCACGGTCGTCAGCGTCTCGACACCGACGTCCCTGCAGACCCTCGATCTCGGCCTCCGTGCGGTCGGCGCCGGCAACGTGCTGTGTACCCTGGTCGACACGATCATGCCGGACGACGCCTGGGATCGCGCCAACGAGCGCGCGGTCGGTGCATTGGCCGGCGTCGACGCGGTGGTGGCGGTCACCCCGTTCGTCGAAGATGAGTCGCCGCTCTGGGTCGATGTCGAGGACGACATGACCGTGCGTTCGTTTGGTCATGCTGGAGCGCGGCGTCTCGCGACCGGGGGCGTCTACTGGTTCTCACCGCGGGCGCGGGAAATCGCTGCGGCGTCAGTCGCCGCCGGTGTCGAGCGGATCCGCGGATTCCTTGGTGCGCTCATCACCGATGGTGCGCGGGTCCAGGCGGTCGAGGTGCCGCGCATCGTCGACGTGGATACCGATGCGGACATTCGCAGTGCTCTCCAACTGGTTGGAGGATATACCCAATGACCATGCGCCTGGTCGCCATCTATCGGAGCGCGACCTTCTCTCCCGGACGCCATCGCAGCAACGACGCCGCGATCATGGATGCCACCACGGAGCAGATGGCACTGCGTGGCTGGTCGGTGGAGCGGCTCGGCGAGGGTGACGTCGAGGCCGGCATCATTCCCGATGCCGATCTCTACCTCAACATGTGCCAGGGAAGCGCTGCCTCCGGCGAACTGCTCGATCTCGAAGCGAGCGGTGCGCGGATTCTCAACCGGCCGTCGAGCGTGCTCGGATGTCATCGGCATCATCTCGTCCGCACCATCGAAGATTCCGGTCTCCCCTTCCCGGCGACAGCGATGCTGTCAACCGCCGAGTGGAATCTCGACGACGTTCCCGACGGTGAACTCTGGGTGAAGCGCGGCGACGTCCATGCCCAGCAGGCGACCGATGTCGTGAAGGTCGCGCGCCACGACCTGCCGCGTGCGCTGCAGGTCTTCGCTGACCGCGGCGTGGTCGACGTCGCCGTGCAGGCGCACGTGCCGGGTCCGGTGGTCAAGTTCTACGGTGTCGGCGACGGCTCGCTCTTCCACGCCTTTCGCGAGGACGGACGCCCGGTCGACGCAGACACTGTCGATATCAGGGCGCTGCGGTCGACGGCCTTTGCCGCGGCGCGCGCGGTCGGCCTCGGCATCTTCGGCGGCGATGCGGTGATCGCGGCGCGCACCCGTCCGGTCCTGATTGATCTCAATGACTGGCCGAGTTTCGCGCCGGTCCGTGACGAAGCGGCAACGGCGATCGCCGACTACGCCGACGCGTCGATCCCCACTCGGAGTATTCGATGACCGCTACCGCACCAATGACAACCGTTCCCGGCCCACTATCCGTCGAGACCTGCGCGGCGGAGTCGCAGTTCGCAGCACCTGGGACGCAGGGGGTCGCGCTCTTCTCACAACTGGCACTTGATCGCGGCGAAGGAGCAATCCTCTGGGACCGCGACGGGAATCGCTACATCGACCTGATGGCGGGGATCTGTGTTGCGTCGCTTGGCTATGGGCATCCACGCTACGTCGAGGCGCTTCAGCGCCAGGTCGCGAGATTGCACGTCGGCTCGTTCGCGACAGCGCATCGGGCGGAACTGGTGAAGCTGATCGCCAGCATCACCCCGGGCGACTGCAACCGGACCCAGTTCTATTCGAGCGGCGCGGAGGCGGTGGAAGCTGCGCTGCGGCTGGCCAAGTCATACACCAAGAAGACGGAGGTCGTTGCCTTCTGGGGCGGGTATCACGGCAAGACTGGCGGCGTCCTCCCGCTGCTCGGTGGCACCTTCAAGCACGAGCTCGGCCCGCTCATGCCCGGCTGCTATCTCTCGCCTTACGCGAGTATGTCGCGAGACGAGTTCGCGTCGGAATCTGCGGAAGAATGCCTCGCTCGAGCGATGAAGTTCCTGCGCCGAAAGATCTCGCTCGAGACGACCAACAACGTGGCGGCGATCATTGTGGAGCCGATCCAGGGGACCGCTGGGAACATCGTTCCCGTGCCCGGTTTCCTCCGCGAGTTGCGCAAGCTCGCCGACGAAATTGGCGCGGTCCTGATCGCCGACGAGATGATCACCGGCTTCGGCCGAACCGGCAAGATGTTCGGCGTGGGACACGACGGCATCGTGCCCGATATCATGACGGTCGGCAAGGCGTTCGGCGGCGGCTTTCCGATGAGCGGGGTGATCGCCTCCGACAAGGTCGCGTTCTCGACGCCGTGGGCCAATCCGAGCGGCAGCTCATCGAGCTACGGCGGCAACCCCCTCGCTGCGGCGGCAGCGCTCGCGGCGATCAGCATCACCATCGATGAGGATCTCCCGGCGCGGGCGCAACGGATCGGCGACAAGATGCTCGCCGTGATGCGCAGTTGGGAAGCGACGATTCCGATCGTCCGCGACGTGCGCGGGCGGGGACTGATGATCGGGATGGACCTGGTGCATCCGCGAACCGGCAAGTTGCTCGATCGCAGCGTGACCCGGGAGATCTTCGATGCCCTGCTGGCTCGCGGCGTCCTGTCGATGTTGTACAGCGCCGAAGTCCGGATCAACCCGCCGCTCGTCATCGAGGAGTCCGATGCCCTCGAGGCGCTGGCCATCATGGAGAATGTCCTTGTCGATGCCTGCGACCGGATCGTTTGACAAGGGGGCGGCGATCGAGGAGTGGACCGACCTCCACTTCTTTCGCCCGATCGGACTTCGTGTCGCGCGCCTCTGCGCTCCGACGTCGATCACCCCCGACCAGGTCACCCTCGTTGCGCTGATCACCGGCCTGGTTGCCGGGCGCCTGCTCTTCTATCACAGCGTGGCGCTCAACGCCGCTGGCGTGGCGATGTTCATTGTGTCCGACATCTTCGACAGCGCCGACGGTCAACTGGCGCGAATGCGCGGAACGTCGACCAAGCTGGGGAAGATCCTCGACGGACTCTCAGACGGGTTGCGATTCATCAACCTGTACATCCAGCTGATCGCACGGATGATCATTGCCGGCGCCGCGTGGTGGTGGGTGGTCCCCCTCGGCGTCGCGGCCGGGCTGGCTCACGCACGCCAGAGCGCCGCGGCGGATTACATGCGCCAGCTCTATCTCCATCTTGGCGAGCGAGGTGCCGGAGAATTCGCGCTGCCGGAGGATATGGACCTGATGACGCCAAGGACGCGCTTTCAGGCATTTCAGGTCGGTGTCTATCGCGACTATCTCGAGAGCAACGGCCGCATGGTTCCGCGTTCGCTCGAACTCGTGCGCGCCATCCGTTCCGGTACCACGACGGCGGAGATCAGTGACGGGTGGGCCGCGATGCAGCGTCGGGTCGTGGCGCAGTGTGCCTGGATTGGCCAGAACATCCGGTTCCTGCTCCTGGCGCTGACAGTGGTCCCCGGGTCGCCGGTTGCCTTTCTCGTCGTCACACTCGTGCCGATGACGCTCGTCATGGTGGCGATTCTCGCGACCCATGAGGGAAACGTGTCGATCCTGCTCCGCCAGGGATCATCGCAGCTCGCCGAGGCGGCGTAGTGCCGGTGAAGCAGGGCGTTGTGATCGGCGCGGGGGGCGTTGCGCGCCTCGCCCACCTGCCGGGCTATACCCGCGATCCGGGATTGGCCGAGCGACTGCACATCGTCGGCGCAGTCGATCCGGTGGTCACGACGGCGGACCTCCAGGGGCTCCCCGTCTTCCCCAGCCTCGATGCCGCGCAGAGCATGCTGTCGCTCGATTTCGTCGATATCTGCACGCCGACCTCGACCCACGAGCCGTTGATCCTTGACGCCCTCGGTCGCGGTCTTCACGTGCTCTGCGAGAAGCCTGTCGCGATTGCTCCCGCCTCGGCGCACACGCTGACCGCAGCCGCCCGCGCGGCGAATCGGGTCCTCTTCCCGTGTCACCAGTATCGACAGAACCCGGCATGGCGCGCGCTGCGCCGGTGGATCGAGAGCGGAGAGATCGGCCGCTGGCATCTCGCCGAATTTCACGTCTATCGCGGTGAGGCCGATCGGGGTACCGCGGCGGCGGGCGTGCCCTGGCGTGCCCGAAGCAGCGTCTCGCTCGGCGGCGTCCTCCTCGACCACGGGACGCATCTCCTCTACCTCCTCCGTGACGTCGCCGGGATGCCGCGCACGGTGCAGGCGCATCTCTCCCGGCTGGCGCATCCCGAATACGAAGTGGAAGACACCGCGCATCTCCTGCTCGACTACGGCGACCGTGCCGGAACGCTCACGCTGACATGGGCCGGCCAGGGGCGGGAGAACCGGATCCGTTTCATCGGTGAGACGGGAATGGTCGAGTGGGTGGGCGGGATCCTTCGCCTGGTGCGCAGTGACGGCTCGGTCGAGACCGCCGACTTTGCTGCGCAACTCGACAAACGCGAGTATGCTGTATGGATGAGTCGCCTGCTGAACGACTTCGCCGACGCAATCGATCACGGATGCAATGATCGCGGGCTGCACGAGATCGAGGAGGTCGCCATCCTGCTCGATGCGGCGTACCGGTCATCTGCCGAAGGCCGCCGGATCACCACCGGATGAGCCGGTCGGTTCGCATCGGCGCATTCCTGCTCGGTGCGACCTTGCTGACCGTCCTGATCCTCCACAGCGGGCCGGCGATGCTCTGGCGCACGCTGCGTGATTCGATCTGGGTCGTTGGTCCGCTGGTCGTGCTCTGGGCGGTGGTGTATGCCTGCAATACTCGCGCGTGGCAGTTGCTCATCCCGCATCGGCCGCCACAGTTCACCTTCTGGCGGGCGTACCTGCTCTCGATCAGCTCGTTCGCAATGAACTACGCGACGCCGATCTTCTCGCTCGGTGGCGAACCACTCAAGGTGACCGGGGCCACGCCGCTGCTCGGTCGCCACCGTGCCATGGGCTCGGTGGTCGGATTCCGGTTCCTCCACGCGATCTCGCACATCATTGTCTTCCTGCTCGCGGTCATCCCTGCCGCGGTCCTGCTGCCGCACACCTTCCCCGTCATGGCCATTCTGCTGGTGTCGGCGCTGGCGCTGTCCCTGGTCGCCACATACCTCCTTTCGCAGCATCGGGGCGGCATATTCGAGCGAGGGGTGGCGGTCCTGAGCCGCCTCGGTCCGTTGCGCAGGGTCGCGCGGCGCCTTGAAGAGAACCGTCCGCGCCTGCAGGAACTCGACCGCGAACTGACCGCGATTCACGCGGCCCCGGGGCAATTCAAATGGGCGGTCGCGACGGAGGTTGCCGGGCGGATCCTTTCCACCCTCGAGTTCACCATCATCCTGTACGGGCTCGGGCTTGGGCTCGACTTCGCGCGCGGGTTCGTGATCGCGAATATCTCGTCGCTCTTCACCAACCTGTTGTTCTTCCTGCCGTTCGAGATGGGATCAAAGGAGGGTGGTGCGTTCGTCGTGTTTGCGTGGCTCGGGTTCGATCCGAAGCTCGGGACCACGGCCGCGCTCCTCTCGCGCGTTCGCGAATTGGCGTGGACCGGGATCGGCCTCACGGCGCTGCTGCTCAGTGGTGGTGGGGCGCGCGAGGCTCCGCACGTCGGGAAGTAGGCCGGTCAGGCCAGGGTCAGTTGTTCTCCGTGCGAAGTGGTCCCGCGCGCGGCGTGCGAATCCTCGAGTGCTGGCCGCACGGATGCGGCAGTGTCCACGGACCTTACGCTGACAGATTCCGCCGGTTCAGATACTGTTGGCGCCGGCACCGTCTCCACCGGTTGGCCGCCATCGAGAACCCGAAGGACGTCAGCCAAAGCCCGCCGCACATCATTCACCGTTTCGAAGCGCATGGCATCCTTCGCCGCCGCCTTGATCTCGCCCGTCTGCCGGTAGTGGTCGAGGCGCTGGCGCGCTCCGTCAATGGTGAACTTCTCGGTGTAGAGCAGGTGCTTGACCAGCATGATCAGCTCGACCTCGCGCGCCTTGTACACCCGGTTTCCCGATCGGTTCTTCGCCGGGTTGAGAAAGCGGAACTGGCTTTCCCAGTATCGCAGGACATGTGGCTTGAGGTCGGTGAGCGCGCAGACCTCCCCGATCGAAAAGAATTGCTGCACCGGATGCGGCAGTGTCATCCCCATTGTTCCGCCTTGAGAGTTCGTTCCATCAGGAGTTGAATCGAATCGCGCGGCGACACCCCGTCGAACAGCACCGCTGAGACCTGGCCGATGATGGGCAGGTCGACGCAATGCCGCTGCGCCAATCGGGTCGCCGCGAGCGCCGTGTTGACCCCTTCGACCACCGTGCGATGCGTGCCGCGATAGGTATCGAGCGACGTGCCGCCGGCAAGCGCGATCCCGAGCTGACGGTTCCGGGAGAGTGCCCCGGTACACGTCAGGAGAAGATCCCCCATCCCGGCGAGCCCGGCGAACGTCGCCGGTCGCGCGCCGAGCGCTTCGCCAAGCCGCGCGATCTCGGCCAACGCGCGGGTGAGGAGCGCGGCACGCGGATTGTTTCCCATCCCGAGGCCGTCGAGAATGCCGGCGGCGATTGCGATGGCATTCTTGAGCGACCCGCCAAGCGTCACGCCGGTGACATCGTCACTGGAATACACCCGGAACGTTCGCGTCGCGAACAGCTGCTGGATCTCGGCTGCGACGCGAGCGTCCTGCGATGCAGCGACCACGGCGGTCGGTTGCCCCGCCTGTACCTCTTCGGCAAAGCTCGGTCCTGACAGCGCCACGAACGTCGCGTGCGGGATCGTCGTCGCGGACACGTCGCCCATCAGCATCAACGTGTCGGTCTCGATCCCCTTCGTGGCGGAGACCAGCGGCGTGCCGTCGGCAACGTGCGGAGCGATCTCCGCGAGGACGGTCCGGGCAACATGGCTTGGCGTGGCGCAGCAGATGACGTCAGCACCTCGCACAGCCGCGCGGAGGTCATTGGTTGCCGTGAGCGACGGATGCAACGCGATCCCCGGAAGGAACGTCTCGTTCTCATGGCGCGTGCTGATACCGCGGGCGACGTCGGGTTCAAATGCCCAGAGCTGGACGGTGCACCCCTTCCGCGCCAGCAGATCAGCGAGGACCGTCCCCCAGCCTCCGGCGCCGAGGACAGCAACGGTCGTCACTGGGTTCCCCGCGCGAGCGGCTCAGCACGCCCAAAGCGATTCTCCGTCCCGTTGAGCAGGCGACGGATGTTGCCGCGATGCATCCAGATCACCAGCACCGCAAGCGCGGCGAACCACCCAGCCAACCCGCGGCGCATCGGATCGAGAAACCAGATGGCAGCGGGGAGGATCGCGGCGGCGATGATGCTTGCTAGGGAGACATACCCCGAGAGTGCCAGTGTCGCGCCCCAGATGGCGAGCGCGGCGGCGAAAGCGGCGGGCGCAAGGCCGAAGACAACGCCGGCGCTGGTGGCCACGCCTTTTCCGCCGCGAAATCGAACGAAGACCGAGAAGACGTGACCGATCACCGCGATGAAGCCGAGGACGAGTGATCCGACCATTCCCGCATGGATCCACGGGCCGAAGACGGCCACCGGAATGGCGCCTTTGCACGCATCGAAGAGCGCCACCGGAAAGGCGTATTTCCAGCCGAGCATCCGATAGAGATTGGTCGCGCCGAGATTGCCGCTGCCGACCATCCGGAGATCGAGGCCGCGCGCGGCACGCGCTACCAGATATGACGTGGGAATCGCGCCGAGAAAGTACGACGCCGCGGCGGCGATTCCCCACGTCATCGTCATTTTGGCTTGCTGCCCCGCCGTGAAAGCGTCAGTCGCAGCGGCGCGCCAGTGAATCCCCATGCTTCACGGAATCCGCGGACGAGATATCGCTGGTACGATTCGGGAATCGCCTCCGGCCGATTACTGACGATCGCGATCGCCGGCGGCGCCGTGCCGATCTGCGCGGCGTACAGCAGCTTGACCTCCTCACCTTCCTTCTGTGGTGGTGCGGCACGCGCCAGCAATTCCTGCAGCACGCGATTCACCTCGGCGGTCGGCACGCGATGGGTGCGCCCCTCCTCCACGGTGATGATCAGATCGAGCAGCTTGCGGACCCGCTGCCCGGTCACTGCCGAGACGTAGACGAACGGGACATTCTCGAGAAACGGCGCCTTCTCCACCAGCAGTGCCTTGCCGCGTTCGGCGGTGTTGGCGTCCTTCTCCTCGACGAGATCCCACTTGTTGACGACGATGATCAGCCCGCATCCGCGTTCCCACGCTTCGGTGGCAATGCGCAAATCCTGGTTGTGGAGACCGATCGCGGCGTCAACCACCAGCAGGCAGACCTCTGCCCGTCCCAGCGCGCGTTCGGTGCGCATGCCGGAATAGAACTCGAGATTGTCCTCCACCTTTGCCTTGCGACGCAATCCCGCAGTATCGATGAAGGTGAGCGTCTTGCCGTGGTACTGGAGATTCGAGTCGATGGCGTCGCGCGTCGTTCCGGCGATCGGCGTGACGACATGCCGCTCCTCGCCGAGGAGCCGGTTGGCGAGCGACGACTTCCCCACATTCGGTCGTCCGACGATCGCGACACGGATGGTATCCGGCGCGTCCTCGTTTTTCGCTTCGGGAAGCGCCTCGACGATGGCATCGAGCAGGTCGCCGCTCCCCTGCCCGGTCGCCGCGGAAACCGGCCACGGCTCACCCAGCCCGAGTGCGTAGAACGGGAAGCGGGCGTCGTGCAGGCGCAACTCATCGAGCTTGTTGACCGCGAGCATCACCGCTCGCCCCGAGCGGCGGAGGCGCAGGGCGATATCCTCGTCGATCGGATTGATGCCGTCACTGCCATCGACCAGCAGGAGCACGAGATCCGCCTCCGCGACGGCGCGCTCGACCTGCTCGCGGATCGCCCGGTCCATCGTCTCGTCGGAATCGGGAACGAGGCCACCGGTGTCGACGACCCAGAAATCACGGCCATTCCATGTGGCGTCGCCGAAGTGGCGATCCCGCGTGGTGCCGGCGCGATCCGAGACGATCGCCTCGCGCCCGCCGACCAAGCGGTTGAACAAGGTCGACTTGCCGACATTCGGACGGCCGACGATTGCCATCGTTGGTTTGTTCATGCGGCGAGCGGCTCGGTGAGCGCATCGACGAAAGTGCGCGAGAGCCGTACCGGCATCGGGAGGCCGGCGGCAACGGCATCGACAGAGAGCGAGTCGATGAAAAGGCCGTTGTCGTTCACCGATTCTCCGGGCAGGAGCGCGAGGTCATATCCGCTCAATCCGCGCAGCGCTTCGGCCATTGCTGACCCGGGCAGGAGTCCGGCCGTAGTCACGCTCGCGCCAAAGAGGTCGTTCGTCACCGGGATCAGGGTGAAATCAGCACCGGTCGCTTCAGCGAGCGGCGCGATGACCATCGGCATCAACGGCCCCATCGATCTGCCGGTCACAACGGCGATCCGGCGATTGTTCCACCCGCTCAGCGCGCCGTTTCTCGTGCCCTCTGCCACACGCTGCTGCAGCCAGCGCACCGACCCGACGCCGTTCTCAACCTGGTCGAATGACCCGTAGGCGGACGCGGGTGGAAGGGTCAATCCAGCGCGGAGGTAGAGTTCATCGGCCCCGTGAGCCCACGATTCGCCGCGGCTCGCACGGGCACGGTCGGCAGCGGCTTCGACGAGTACCACCGCGGCGCGACACTCAGCTTCCGTCGGCTCGCGCACCAGATGGTGCTTGCTGAACTCGGTCAGGCCGACCGGGACGACCGACACTGACAGGACCGCCGGGCCAAACTGCCACAGCTCATCGAGCGTCTGCTGCAGTGCCACTCCGTCGTTGACGCCCGGCGACATCACGATCTGGGTGTGGAATTCGATGCCGTGGTCGGCGAAATGGCGCAGCTGCGGAATGATCTCCGGCGCCTGCGGGTTGCGGAGCACCCAGCGACGGACCTGCGGATCGGTGGCATGGACCGACACATACAGCGGCGACAGCCGATACCGGATGATCCGGTCGGTGTCGTGGTCCTTCAAGTTGGTAAGCGTCGCGAAGTTTCCGTAACGGAACGACAGTCGGTAGTCGTCGTCGCGGATGTACAGCACGTCGCGCACACCGTCGGGATTCCCTTCCACGAAGCAGAAATCGCACCGGTTGGCGCATCGCCGGATTCGCGCCGCCTCGACGTCGACGCCGAGACGCTCCTCGATCGGGCGTGACACCTCGACCTCGAATTCGTCGGCCGCGCCGGGATTGCGGTAGACGAGCGAGAACTCCTCCTCTGACGTCAGGAATTCCCAGTCGAGAAAGTCCTCGAGCTCCTGGCCGTCGACGGTGAGCAGTTCGGAGTCGGGAAGGAGCCCGATCGCTTCACCGATCGAGCCGTGTTCGATGGATGTGACCTTGATCAACGGGAGGGAACCGGGGTCGTCTGCATGCGCCAATATGGTGCTATCTCCATTGATTGACAAGAGCTTAGATGGCCAGACCTCAAGCGACTTCGCAGCGCATTGGATGCGTGCCGCCTGCGGGCCCGTGCGCTGATTCCCATTACTTTTTCGCAAGTGACTCACCGCAAACCTGCTGCGCTCGTTCTTGGCGCCCTGGCCCTGATTGCCCTGATCGCCATGCTGGCGACCTGGAGCTGGGGCGATGTCCGTCAACGGGTTCGTTCCCTCGGCTCGGCTGCCCGTCGAAACGGCACCGCGGTCGACACCCGCCCGCTCGAGGCTGCCCAGCAGCTGGAGCAGCTGGCCCAGACCAGGACCGAGCGCAGCTATGCGGCCGAAGCGCTCCGGTTGGGCGATTACTCGGTCGACTTTGCCTTTGCCGCCGCGATCAGGCAGGCCGCCAACGCGCCGACGCCCTCCACACCGGAGACTCGCGCGGTGATGGCCCGTCTGACCGGCGCGTCGGCCGCGCTCGATTCGACGCGCGGCCTGATCAAGGTGCTGACGGCTCGGTTGGCTTCCGGCCCTGCCGGCGCCTGCGACGCCACGCAGCAGCAACTGGACGAAGCGCAGGCGCAGCTCGAACTCCAGCAGGATGAGATCGACGACGCGCGCCAGGACCTGATCCGAGCTGGAGGCGATCGCCTCGCGGCGATCCAGCGGGTCCGCGATCAGCATGACTCGGCGCAGCATCATCCCGCTACGGCAACGGAGGCTGCCTCCGCAACGCCGCAAGCGACGTCAGTCGAACTGACCCGTTCGTCGAATCTCCTCGATCAGGCAGCGGCGTGGCTCTCGCTCGAATCGAAGCTCAAGCTCCTGCGGCAGGCGCGGCAATCGGCGCTCGATCGCGTGACCGCGTTCTCCCTGGCCCACGACACGCTGGAAAAGCAGGTTGCCGCGGAGCGAGGCGCGCAGCGAATTCTCCATCCACAGGGTCGCAATGCCGGCACTGTAGCGCTCACCGGCGGAGCGAAGCCAGCCGATAGCGGCGCCCGCCGTGCGTCCCCGTCCGCGGCATCACCGTCCATCGCAACGGATTCTGCCGTCGGCGACACGCGGCTCGTCTTTCTCAAGGACCTCGCCACCGACCAGAAGGATCTCTCCGATCTCGATCGTCGCGTCGAAAACGAGCAGGACCTCGCAGCCGTGTATGCCAGCTGGATCGACTATGTGACGATCCGGCAGCAGAGCTTTGTCCACGGCGGATTCGTCGCCGCGTTCTGGGCGCTGCTGATCGCGCTGATCATCGTCGTCGCCAATCGCGGCGTGCGTCGGGCCGTCGCCGGAATGGCCCAGACCAATCGGACACTGCACACCCTCGGCACGGTGGCGCTTTTCACGGCGCAGGCGATCGGCATTCTGGTGATTGCGCTCGTCATCTTCGGGATTCCGAGCAACTTCGCGACGGTGATCGCATTGACAGGCGCGGGACTGGCGCTCGCGCTCCAGGATTTCATCGTCGGATTCTTCGGCTGGTTCGTCCTGATGGGAAAGGACGGGATGCGTGTCGGCGACTGGGTGGAAATCAACGGAGTGAGCGGCGAAGTGCTCGACGTCGGCGTCTTCCAGACCGTCCTGCTCGAGACCAGCGATGGTTCGGGCGCCGCCGATCCGACCGGCCGAAAGGTCTCGTTCGTCAACAGCTTTGCCATCGAGGGCCACTACTTCAATTTCTCGACGTCTGGCCAATGGCTCTGGGATGAGCTCGAAGTCGACGTGCCGACGGGGATGGATCCGTACACGATTGCCGAGGAGATTCAACGCGTCGCCGCGGAGGAGACCGCCGCCAATGCGGCCGAGGCAGAAACCGACTGGCAGAGCGCGATTCACGCCCCGGGGAAGCGGCCGTTCTCTGCGGCGCCGGCGGTCAGCGTGCGCCCCGCAGGGGGCGGCGTCACGGTCCAGGTGCGCTATCTCACCAAGATCACCGAACGCCAGGCCACACGCGCCACGATGTATCGCGCAATGATCGAACTACTGCGCGGCAAACCGATCGAGTCACGACCGTAGCTCCTGTCGCAGTTCACGCGCGGCCGCGTTCAGGTCCAAGGTGCGATCCGCCTGACTCTCCACCAACGGTGTTCGCACGACACCCAGAAAGAATCGCATCAGCACGACGCCGCACACGATCAGGGATGCGTGAAAGCCGTACTCGATGTAGAGGAGGCCGGTGAGGTTCATGCCGACGTGCTGGTGGAGGCTATCGTGAGCCCACCAGTTCATCAACAGCCACGAGATTGCCAGATGAGCGGATCGCGTGAGCGGGAACGGTCGACCCGCCGACGCTGCGACCATCGGCTTTCCCAAGAGAAGAAAGGCGAGCCCCAGCCCAAGTGCGACCGCCTCCAGGAGGCCGAGCAATGCGAAGAGCGCCATCTGTACGCCCGCGGGGATTGGCATTTCGGCTGCCGGCGGCCAGAAACCGCCGAGTGGCGAGTGCGATTCGGTGAGGAAGCCAAGAATCGCGGTGATGATGACAAGCGCGACGACCTTCGCTCTGGATTGCATGGTGTGCTCCTGACTGGTCCCGCAACATCGCAGGGGTATGGCGGCGGAGTACAGTCCGGGATTCTGCGAGGGGACTTCGGGGATTAAGCGGGCGACGGGGTGGAGCTGAACACGCTCACCCCGTCAATTGGCCGGAAATATCTCTTGAAGCGGGCGACGGGGTGGAGCTGAACACGCTCACCCCGTCAATTGGCCGGAAATATCTCTTGAAGCGGGCGACGGGGTTCGAACCCGCGACCCTCAGCTTGGGAAGCTGATGCTCTACCAACTGAGCTACACCCGCGTCACAGCAAGCTAGCGCGCGGCGACAGGACGATCAACGCCCCCATCGCCGCGCCATCGATCACCGCTACTTCTTGTGGTACCGCCAGGCGACGATCCCCGCCCCGGTGGCGGTGACATTGATATCCTGCTTGGCGTTGGGCTG
Organism: Gemmatimonadales bacterium; assembly: GCA_036500345.1. Lineage (NCBI taxonomy): Bacteria > Pseudomonadati > Gemmatimonadota > Gemmatimonadia > Gemmatimonadales > Gemmatimonadales bacterium. Next base: position 18,648 of record DASYCE010000003.1, read on the forward strand.
CAGCGCCGGCAATGCGACCTCTTGCGACGTCACCACCGCACCCTTGTTGTCGAGGAATTCGAAGACCAGCGTCATCGCCGCCGGCGGAATGGTCTTGTCGCTCGAATTGACCGCGGCATTGCCGGTGGCAGAACCAGTCAACGTGGCGCCGTCCTTGTTCGGGATGAATTTCTCGATCGACACGCCGACCGTCATCCCCTGCAACTGCGTCGCGGCGGCGACCCACTTGTTCGTGTCCGCCGTCAACCGATATCCGTTGGCGAGCAGCTTGACGTTGGAAATTCCCATCGGATCGATCGCGATCAACTTCTCCGATACACCGATGAGATTCTTTCCATCGTTCATCGCAAGGTACGAATTCGCCAGGTTGTACAGGGCATCATGATTGAATGGCTCGATTACCAGGATCTTCTGGAATGCATCGGCGGCCCCGGCGTAATCCTTCCCCTGGAACGCTCGGACTCCCATCCCTGCCAGCTCGGGGACGGTCAGCGACCCCGACGACATCAGCTGCGATTCGTACTGGGCTGCCTCGGCAGTATTCCCGCTCGCACGCAATGTCGCCGCGAGCGAACGCTTGGCGTCGGCGTTGTTGGGATCGAGAGCGAGGTACTTCTTCAGCCACTCGATGGCATGCGGGTAGTCGTTTGTCTGCTGATACAACGTGGCGATGTTGTACGTCGCATCCTGGCCGGTCTTCGCGAACTGCGAATCGGCCTTCGATTTCTCCACCGCGATCTGGAAGTAGTAGAGCGCGCTGTCGTACTGCTTGGTGCGGACAAATGTCGCGCCGAGGTTGTAATACCCCTGCGGGTAGTAGCGTGCAATGGTCAACGCGTCACGCAGGACGGCGAGCGAGGAATCGGTCTGACCGGTCCGGATGAACTCCGAACTCGGATTGACCAGTGGGACCCATGCCTGCTGGCGCATTGCCTTGATCGCGGCGGAGCAATCGGGCGAGAGCGCCTCGAGTTTGGTCAACGCCGAATCGGCGCCGCGTACATCACCGAGCTGCAGGTCTGCGCGGCCGAGATAGTACCAGCCGGCGGCGTTGTTCTGATTGGCCTGCACGGCATCAGAGGCGGACTTCACCGCCCTGCCGACGATATCGACGTACTTCTTGGAATCGACCTCGCTGCGGGCACCGCCGGAGTTGTCGTCCTGCATCCCCTCGGCCGAGGTCTTGAGATAGAGTCCCGCGCTGCTGCTGCGGAAATCTCCGCCCTTGAGCGGACAGATCGGCGGCTCGTACCGCCCATGCGGATGCATCGCCTGACGGACCCGAAGGTTGTATACCGTTTGCGCGCTGAGCGGCGCTGCTGCCACTACCAGGCTCGCCAGGGTGGCGACCGTCATCTTCTGCATGCTGGCTACTCCTCAAAGTCAGGTAGGGCCGGAGGTTCCGGCGCCCGTTGCAGTTACGTCCGGGGCTGGGTCGGGGTTGCACCCGGCCGCCGGGGTGTCGCGCGGGTCAAAATATCCCCGGTCAAGCGGTCTCCGGCAATCTTACGGGTTGCGGTACAACCAGCCGGCTCCGGTGTTGAACACGATGAGCCGGTCTTCCGGGGCGATCGCCCCGGTGCGCTGGAGCTCCACCGCAGCGGCGATCGCGGCGCCGCCTTCGGGCGAGAAGTCGACCCCCTCCTGCTCAGTTCCGAGCCGGGCAAGGCGGGTCATCTCCTCATCGGGAACGGCGACTGCCCCGCCGCCGGTTTCCCGGAGGATCCGGAGCATCAGCTTGTCTCCCAGGGGCCCGGGGACGCGGAGACCGCTCGCGACGGTCCATGGGTCGGGCCACGGGTCGGCTTTTTCCGCCCCGTCGGCGAACGCCTTGACCACGGGGGCACAGCCAGTGCTCTGGACGGTGTACATCCTCGGCAGCGCGCCGTTGATCCAGCCGGCGGCTTCCAGTTCCACGAACGCCTTCCACATCCCGATCAACCCGGTCCCGCCCCCGGTTGGATAGACGATCGCATCCGGCAGCGTCCAGTTGAACTGCATGGCGATTTCGAGGCCGAGAGTCTTCTTCCCTTCGATCCGATACGGTTCCCGCAACGTGCTCAAGTCGAGCGCGCCGGTCTCGGCGGCAAAGGCGCGAGACGCCTTCCCGCAGTCTCCGATGTGACCGTCGAGGAGCACCAGATCGGCGCCGTACTCCTGGATCTGCGCCAGAATGGTCCGCGGGGTGGTCTTCGGTGCAAAGACCCGCACCGCAACCCCGGCGCGAGCGGCATAGGCGGCGCTCGCCACACCGGCGTTACCCGCCGTCGGGATCACGAAGCGCGTGGCACCGGAGTGGACGGCGCGGGTGATGGCGGCGCTCAGTCCTCGGGACTTGAAGGATCCTGTCGGGTTGCACCCTTCGTCCTTGACCCAGATGTCACCGAGTCCGAGGGCCGATGCCAGGCGTGGCGCCGCGATCAGCGGTGTATCGCCTTCCCCGAGGGAGATCGGCTCCTCATCGGGCTCGAGTGGGAGAAAGGAGCGATATCGCCACATCCCGCGGCGGCGGCGCGCTTCGGCGCGTTCGCCGACCGACTGATCGCGGGCGGGATAGCGAACCAGCCAGGGCCGGCCGCACGCCGGACAGACGGTGGGCAATCCCTCCGGAGAACCGGTGGTGCCGCAATCAGAACACTCGAGATGCCAATCCATTCAATGTGCCTTGAGATAGTCCAGAATCTTGTGAGCAAGACCTTCCGAAAAACCCGCAACTCCCGCGATGTCGGCTGCGGTCGCCGCGCGCACGCCGGCGAGCGAGCCGAACGCCTGCAACAGCTGCTGACGCCGGCGCGGACCGATCCCCGGAATGTCCAGCAGCGCCGACGTGATGGTCCGCTCGGATCGCCGCTTCCGGTTGTACGCCACTCCGAACCGGTGCGCTTCGTCGCGGGCGCGCTGCATCAGCCGCAGCGCATGCGAACGTCGTGGCAAGCGCAACGGCTCCGCGCGGTCAGGAAAGTAGATCTCCTCTTCCCGCTTCGCGAGCGACACGACGGGGACGCCTTCGACGCCCAGCGACCTGAGTGCCTCGAGGGCAGCGCCCAGCTGACCCTTGCCGCCGTCAATCACGACGAGATCGGGAAATGGCTTCGCTTCGTCGAGCCGACGCCTGAAATATCTTGTGATCACCTCGTGGATCGCCGCAAAGTCGTCCTGCTGCGCGATTCCCTTGATGCGAAACTTGCGATACTCCGCTTTACGAGGTCTCCCGCCTTCGAACGTGACCAGCGATCCCACCGTGTCGCGGCCCTGATTGGTCGAGATGTCGACGCAGATGAAGGTTCGCGGCACGTGCGTGAGTCCGAGTTCCCGACCCAGCGCGTACACCGGATCCTCGGCGCGCTCTTCGGTTTCGAATGCCTCGAGGCGGAGGCTTTCAAGCAGATGCCGCGCATTCTGCTCGGCGAGATCGAGCCACCGCGCCGCCATCCCGCGTTGCGGAATCAATACCTGCCGCTGCTCGAGCAGCTCGGCGATTGACTCGAAGCCGGTCGGCGCAAATGGAAGGACCAAGCGTTGCGCCTTGTCGTCGCTCGGCAGATACCACCGGACCAGGAACGCGCTCAGCACTTCGGGATCGGCTTCATCGAGGACATTCTCGAGAAACCGGTGCTCGCGGCCGACGACCCGCCCCTCACGGATCCTGAACACCACGGCAACCGCGTCCTCGCCGTCGCGCGCATAGCCGATCGCATCGGCGTCGCCACTTCCCACGGTCTCCACGACGGTTGGCTGCTCCGCCTGGTCGAGCCACTTGACCGCATCGCGGAAATCCTTGGCGCGCTCGAAGTCCTGGCGCTCGCTCGCCGCGAGCATCAGCGCCCGGATCCGCGCCTTGAGGTCGACGGTCCGCCCCTCGAGAAAATCGACGACCTCCCGGATCATCGCGCGATAGGAAGCGACATCCTGCCATCCAACGCACGGCGCCCGGCAGCGGCCGATGTGAAAATCGAGACAGGGGCGGTCGCGCTGCGTCGCCGGAAGGTCGTCGCTGCACGAGCGGACCGTGAACATCCGCCGGATGAGGTTGAGTGTGCGGCGCATCTCGCCGACATCGGTGTAAGGTCCGAAGTAGCGGGCGCCCGGAATGTCGCGACGGCGCGTGACAAGGATCCGGGGAAATGGTTCGCCGAGTGTGACGGCGATCGAGGGATAACTCTTGTCGTCCTTGAGCCGCACGTTGAAGCGCGGCTGGTATTCCTTGATGAGGTTGTTTTCGAGGAGCAGCGACTGCGTCTCGTTCGCGACGACGATCGTCTCGACGTCGGCAATCCGGGAGACGAGCAAATTCTGGGTCGGAGTCTGCAGCCGGTCGGCAGCAAAGTAGGAGCGAACCCTGGTCCGCAGGTTGGCCGCCTTGCCGACGTACAGAATCTCGCCCGCTGCATCCTTCCAGAGATAGACACCGGGACCATCGGGAAGCGTGTCGAGCTTGCGTTGCAGGACCTCGTTCACTTCAGAGGCTCCCACCCCGGGCGACATGGCGAATGCGATTGGTCAGGACCGCAGCCTCGGGAATATTCCACCAGAAGGTGATGGCGAGATAGGTGATCGCATTGGCCGGCACGGCGAGCAGCGCCAGCGGGATCGGAGGCAATCCGGTCGCCAGTCGCGCGACCACGACACCGACGGCGGCAGCCGCAATTCCGGCGATCCAGAGTTTGACCAGCTCGATTGCAGGCACGTTGAATCGCCCGATCCTGCGGTACAGGCCGCGACGAAGCAACGCGAATTCGGCCCATCCCGCGATCCCTGCCGACGCCGTCAAGCCGGCGACCCCCCATCGCTTGTTGATGTGCAGTGCGTCCGGGAGGACGAGCGCAGCGGCGATGCCGAGGATTGCCGTCAGTGCCACCCGTACCACGCTGCACCAGAGCGGCGTCCGAGTGTCGTGGAGGGCGTAGAAGGTTGCGGCGTAGAGCCGCCCCAGCGTCGATGCCAGGAGCCCGGTCGCCGATCCTGCGAGGACCATCCAGACGAACTGCGCGTCATTCTTGTGGAACAATCCACCCTGGAAAACGGCTCCCGCGATCACGCCGCCGAGGGTGAGGAAACCGAGCGCCGAGGGGACGATGTAGAAGGCGAGTTGCTGCGTCGCACCCGAAAGACGGATACGCAGTGCATTCGCCACCGTCGCCGGGTCACCCTGCTCGCGCGACATCTCGGGAAGCTCGGCCGCGGAGACCGCCATCCCGAACAGCGACACCGGCAACGTGTACAGCACCTGCGCGTTGGTCATCGCCGCCACAGCACCGGTGATCGTGATCTTGCTGGCGATGAAGAGATCGACGAAGGCAGAGATCTGGTTGGCACCGCGAGACGCCAGGTTGGGAACGAACGCGCGGACCACGTCGCGGATCTCCGGCACGTTGCGCCACCACTGCAGCCGGATGGCACCGCCGACCGCGCGAACCGCCGGCCACTGCACCAGGATCTGCAGCAATGAGCCGGTCACGGCCGCCATCGAGACCGTCACGGCGAACCGTTGTTGCGGCTGGTGGCGGGCAAGCAGCAGCGCCGTGGCAATGATGGTCGAGTTCCACACCACCGGCGACGCGTACGACAGGAGAAAGCGGTGATGGGAATTGAGGACACCCAGGCACCAGGCCGAGATGACCAGCAAGCCGACGCCCGGGAAAAGAATCCGCACCAGGTGCCCGGTCAGCGCCCGCTTCTCTGGAGACCAGTCGTGCGAGACGAGAATGTCGAGGAGCCACGGAGTGGCGAGTTCGCCGGCCAATACCAGAACGGCGATGGCGAGAATCAGCAGCGCGAGAAGCGCACCGGCGAGCCGGCGTGCTTCCTCCTCCTTCCCCTTCCCGAGCAGCCTGGAATAGCTCGGGATGAATGACGCCGACAGCGCGCCTTCGCCGAGAAGGTTCTGCAGGAAATTCGGGATCCTGAACGCTGCAGCCAGCGCATCAGCGGCATCGGTCTGCAGGCCGAGATAGTGCGCCAGCACGCGCTGCCGCACCAGGCCGAAGAGCCGGCTGAGAAGAATTCCCGTGGCGACGAGGAGCGAGCCCCGACGACTCACTCTGCTCCCTGCGGCAGCGCATCCGCCCACTGGTGCGCAGCATCGAAGATGGCGTTGAGCCATGCCGGGCCGAATCGGCCCAGGTAGACCGGTGAGATCAGGACCCGTTCCTGCGGCGCGCCACGAGGGCGGAGCCCCTGTAGTAACCGTTGATATTGCGCGTGGGCGATGGTGGTGCGCCGCCGCAGGTGCCGCTGCAGGGAGGCGTCGATCTCGCCGGTGATCTCGCCGAGGCGCCGCATCCGGCCGGCGACGGAACGGGAAAGGACCGGATCAATCCGCTTGCCGGCGGCGCCGACGACCGGTGCGCTTCGGGCGATCTGTTTCCTGAGCGCTTCGAGCGCCTGCCGTGCATCAGCCGGAAAATCACGTTCGAGAATCGAGCGTCCGAGTGTGCCGTCGTCGTGGAGCACCTCGTCCGCCGTGATGCCCAATCGTTCCAGGAGCCGCTCGGCCCACGGCGCGACCACGGTGCCCGCCCAGCGCGGTACCGGCACCTGATGCGTCACGCCGAAGCGCGGATAGAGTGCGCTGCTCTGATGCTCGAGATAGCGCATCTCCGCAGGGCCAGCGGCGTAAGCCACGGTAGGAAGGAGTGCCGCCTCGATCACCGGACGCAGGAGCACGTTGGCCGAGAAACGCTCGGGCTCGCGCTGGAGCAGGTCGTCGAGCTGGGCCGTGGTGAAGCGATCGCCGGACCGGCGCGTGCGGAAGCCGCTGCCGTCGATCATCAACCGTTCTCTTCCCGCGGCAGTGGTGAGGAAGACGAGCGATGCGCCCTCTCCACTCGCGATCCCGGTGCCGGCGTCGGGAAGCGCGGCCAACGCCTGATCGAGTTCGGCCGCGCGCGTCAAGGCATCCGAGAGGATCGGCGCCTGCGCCACCTTCGCGGCGCGGTGGGTCGGGTCGAAACAGAGGATGCCTGCGGGAGCAAGAATTTCAGCGATCGCGCCGGCGAACGACTGGTGAATCGTGCTCCCGGCGACGTAGTGCCGTCCAAGCCACGTCATCGTCTCATCGGCGCGGGGCCCAGGCGGCAGCGACCTGCGCAATTGCTCGAGCCCGACGGCGATCACCGGCGGCAGCGGTTCCTGCGACATCGGCCGCTGCGGTTCCGATGCTGGTCGGGCGGGGAGCCGCCAATCGACCAGCGTGCCCACCTGATCGACCCACGTCGCTGCGCTCGCCTCGGCGTAGTCGTGGTCGTCGCCCGCGACCCAGAAGATCGGAATGACCGGCCGCTGCCACCGGCGTTCGAGGACGGCGGCCAGCGCGGCAGCTGAGAGCGCCTTGTGCACGGTGAAGATCGGCCCGGTGAAGAGCCCCGGTTGCTGCCCCGTGGTCACAACGAGGGCCCGCGGGTCGCGGAGCCGCTCGCGTTGGACCGCCGTGCCCGGCGCATCGATCAGGGCGGCGTCGAGTTCGTGACGCCACGTCGCGGAACGCGGAGGCACGGACGGGAGGGGGCCGATCGGATGCGAGATTAGGCGCAGCAACTCAGGGGGCTCCCTTGTGATACGGCTCACCGCGCAGAATGGTACTCGCGCGGTACAGCTGTTCCATCATCACCACCCGTGCCAGCTCATGCGGCAGGGTCAGCGGCCCGAGGCTCCATCGTACCGTGGCGCGCCGGCGGACATCATCCGAAACGCCTTCCGCACCGCCCAGGACCACCGCATGATCCCTGGCGCTCGCCCGCCATCGATCGAGTCGCGTGGCGAGCATCTCGCTCGACCAGGGCTCGCCCTCGCGGTCGAGCAAGACCACCGGTGTACCGGCGGGAAGCGCGGCGATCAGGCGCTCCCCTTCGATCTCGCGCTGGCGGGCGACCGACGGCGCCCGCCCTGCTTCACGCACCTCCTGCTCGGACACCGCAACGTAACGGCGCAACCGGCGCAGGTAATCGTCGCACACCTCGCGCAGCGCAGGGCGCAGCTTGCCAACCGCCACGACCCGGAGCTGCATCAGGCATACAGCCCGCGCATCCGGTGCATCGCGGCGACCCGATCGATCGCCTGCATGTACGCACCGATGCGCATGCTCACCTTGTGCTTCTCCGACATGTTGTGCACTTCGTTGAACGACCGCGTCATGATGTCGTGGAGACGCTCATTCACCGTTGCTTCGTCCCAGAAATAGCCGCTGCGATCCTGCGCCCACTCGAAGTACGACACGGTGACGCCGCCGGCGTTGGCCAGAATGTCCGGAATGACATAGACGCCCTTGCGATCGAGGACCTCGTCTGCCTGTGCGGTGGTTGGCCCGTTGGCGCCTTCGCAGATGATCTTCGCCTGGATATCGTTGGCGTTTCGGCTGGTGATCACATTTTCCAGGGCAGCCGGCACCAGGACGTCGCACTTGAGCGCCAGAAGCTCTTCGTTGGTCACTCGCGTGCCCTTGCGATATCCCTCGAGAAATTTCTTCTCACGGACCCACTTGAGGCAGTCGGCCATGTCGAGGCCCTTGCTGTTGTAAATCCCGCCGCTCTTGTCGCTGACGGCGACGATCTTCATCCCCGCGTCCGCCATCAGGCGCGCAGCGGTCGATCCGACATTGCCGAATCCCTGCACCGCCACCGTCGTTCCGGATGCCTTCATCTTGCGCTGGGCGAGGGCGGCCAGCGTCACGACGAGACAGCCGCGGCCCGTCGCATCGCGACGGCCGAGCGAGCCCCCCATCGCCACCGGCTTCCCGGTGACGACGCCAGTGACGGTATGGCGCTTGTGCATCGAGTAGGTGTCCATGATCCACGCCATTACCCGTTCGTTGGTATTGACGTCGGGAGCGGGCACGTCGGATTCGGGGCCGAGCACTTCGATGATCGCCGACGTGTAGCGGCGAGTCACCTTCTCGACTTCCCGATCTGACATCGTCGCCGGATCGCAGATCACGCCGCCCTTGGCGCCGCCGAAGGGGAGGTTGACTACGGCGCATTTCCACGTCATCCAGGCCGCGAGCGCCTTCACCTCATCGAGCGACACATTGAGGTCGAAGCGGATTCCGCCCTTGGCAGGACCGCGCGACGTGTTGTGGAGCACGCGGAACCCGGTGTAGACCTCGATCTCACCGTTGTCGCGGGAGATCGGCACCGAGACGATGATCTGCTTCTCCGGTGCGCGAAGGACGCGGTAGAGTCCCGGCTCGAGCTTCAGATGCGTCGCCGCATCGTCGAACCGCGACATCATCGCTTCGAATGGGTTCCCTTCCGCGGCAAATCTGCGGTCGCGATCCGGTTTCATCAGGGGTGCCTTCGCGGACGACTTCGATGCAGCCATGATCCTCTCCGTACTCGTCAATTCGAGGGTTGAGAAAAGTATTCAGCGCCCGACCACACGACCGAGCGCTTCCCGCAATGCATCTTCGCCGGCTTCGAACGTCACGTCCAGGAGCGCCACCGACGGTTCCGGAACGCTTGCGGGCCATCGGTGGCGCAGCTTCACCGCATCCTTCGCCGTGACGACGACACGATCGGCGCGGCGGGCGGCATGCGCCAGCCATGCGACATCCTCGTCGCGAAAGATGTGATGATCCTTCCAGGTGGCGACCTGCACCTGCGCGCCGGTCCGCTTGACCTGCGCCACGAACGACGCCGGATCGGCAATCGCGCTCGCCACGACCACGCGCTGTCCGCTGAGCGATGCCACCGACGACTCCCGCGCCGTCACGAGGCCGCGCAGACGAGAGAGGTCGAGACGTGCGAGCGCCACAGCCTTCCCGGTGCGAGCGCGTACCTCGGCGACGAGACCGTCGGCGATCTCCCGGCTGGCCCGCTTGCGCGTCACGATCACCAGGTCGGCGCGATCGAGCGCACCAAATCCTTCGCGCCAGGGGCCGGCCGGCAGGGGCCACCGGACAGCCTGCGTTGATTCCGCACTGATGAGGCAGATGTTGAGGTCGGGCCGAATATCGAGCCTTTGATATGCGTCGTCGAGCACCGCGATCACGGCGCCATCGGCCACCGCCCGCGTCGCCGCACCTCTGCGATCGGGGTCGGCGATGACGATCGCCTCGGGAACGGTCTCGCGATGGACCTCGACTTCGTCGTCGCCGACACCGCGGAGCAGGATCGCAGGCCGAATCCCCTGCGCCGCGTACTGGGCGGCGATCCACCCGGTGATCGGCGTCTTCCCCGACCCGCCCACCGACAGATTCCCCACCGCCACGCTCGGCAGTGCGAGTGGCGCCGCCGAACTGATCCCGCGGCGATACGCCCATCGGCGCGTCGCCATTGCAGCGCTCCAGAGGGCGCTCGCAGGGAGGAGTGCGCCGCGAGTGATTTTCGCGCCTGCATCGCCGCTGGTCCAGAGCCAGCGGATAAAGCGGTGCGAATCGCCGCGGCGCGCGGTCAACAGGCCAGCTCGCGTTCGACGTGTGCCAGTGCAGCCTTGCAGCGCGCCAATCCCTCTGCCAATCCGTCCGGGCCCGAACTCACCGAAAACGGTTCACCATAGGCAACGTCGATCTGGGCGAACGGCTTCGGGACGAGCATTCGATCCCACGAACCCATCGACCATGCTGACGCGCTCACGGCGTGGAGCGGGAGAATCTGCGCGCCGGCACGCTGTGCGGCGCGAACGATGCCGGGCTTGATGTCGCGGCGCGGTCCGCGCGGACCATCCGGGGTGATCGCCACGGTGCACCCGTCATCGAGCGCCCGGATCGCGCCGAGGAGCGCGCGGGCTCCTCCGCGTGTGGACGAACCCTGCACCAGGTGATACCCCAGACGCTGGGCGTAGTCGGCGAGATATCGCCCTTCGCGCGCTTCACTCACGACGATGGCGATCTGCTGCTTGCGGTGCTGCCAGAGCAGCGGGAGGAGTGCCTCGTGCCAGAGCAGGAAAATGAATGGACGCCGGCTGGCGACGAGATCTTCCCAGCGATCGGGTCGATGCACGCGAATCCGCCAGGAGCGGACCAGCGGATTGATCACGGCCGGGGCAACCAGCCGCACGACGCCAGGAGACAACCTGAATTTCACGCGGCAAGGAGCTCCCCGGCGAGTTGCGCCACGCGGTCGCTCGCCCCCGGGCCGCCGAGTCGGCGCCGGACCTCTGCCAGCCCGATGCGTTGCGCCCGCGCTTCGTCGGAATCGCGGTGCAGTAACGGCCGGGTTCCGGCGACCAACGTCTCCACCGAGAGGCGTCCCTGCAGGAGTTCCGGGACGATTTCACGTTCGGCGATCAGATTGGGAAGTGCCACCCATCGGGCCGTCAGCAGGCGGCGCATCAATTTCGCCGAGACGGCATTCATCGAGTACGCGACTACCATCGGAACATCGGCGAGCGCCGCCTGCAACGTGGTGGTGCCGGATTTCGCAATGACTGCATCGGCGGCGGCGAGAATGCGACTCGAATCGTCCCGAAGAATCCGGAGCCGTTCGGCGCCGTCGTATTGTCCCCATGACGTCGCGGCCACGAGCACCTCGGTGGCATCACCGGCGTCGAGCAACTGTATCGCCGCGTCGCGCATGACGGGCCAGAGGCGGGCTACCTCGTGGTGGCGCGATCCCGGAAAGATCGCGAGCACCCGTGCGCCCGGTGCGATGCCAAGCGCGGCCCGCGCGGCTTCCCGGCACGGTGGTGCGTCGCCGTCGAGGAGTGGGTGTCCAACGAAGGTCGCCTCGACGCCTACCCGCTCGAAGAAGCGCGGCTCGAAGGGGAGGATCACAGCCAGGCGGTCAACGGCCCGGGCAAACCGTACCGCGCGCCCCGGCCACCACCCCCAGAGCTGCGGTGCGATGTACCAGAGCACCGGAATCCCGCTGCGCTTGGCGGCGCGAGCCAGCCGCGCATGGAAGCCGGGATAGTCGATCGGGATCACCAGATCGTACCGGTGCGCGCGAAACGCTCGGACCAGTTCGCGCTCGAGACGCCAGTGCTGCGGAATCTTGCCGACGATCTCCACCAGTCCGATGGCGGAGAGGCCCTCGATCGACCGCCGCATCGTGGCGCCGGCCGCCTTCATTTGCGGACCGCCGACGGCTTCGATCTCCGCCTGCGGAAAATGAGCGCGCAGTGCTGCGATGACGCGGCCGCCGTGCAGATCGCCGGAAGGCTCCCCTGCCGTGACGAGAATCCGCACCGTCAGCGACCCAGCGCGGGGACCGGGACGCGCTGCACGGCGTTGGTCACGTCGAGGGCCAGCGCGAGCGCCGCCCGCCCCTCAGCGGCGCTCACGATTTCGGATTCATCGCCGCGGACGGCTGCAACGAACGCTGCGAGCTCCAGCCCGAGAGCGTCGGCTTCGGGAGCGGAGAGCGCCACCGTCTCGACGATCTCCTCGAGGGAGCTGCCGGTGCCTGGGCGCCACCCTTCCCGAAGGCGCATGAAGGTCGCCTCGCCGGTCGCGAGATCGAGTGAGATGTATCCCGACGGCTGGAAGAGACGCAGGCGGCGGACTCGATCGCGCGCCACGCGCGACGACACCATGCTCGCCACTGCGCCCCCCGCGAATTCGACCCGTGCGTTCACGATGTCGAGATGCGGCGAGACGATCGACACTCCGCTGGCGCGAACTTCGACCGCCGGTGCCCCGCCGACGAGATGGATCGCCAGGTCGAGGTCATGGATCATCAGGTCGAGCACGACTGCGACGTCGGTCCCGCGTGGCTGAAACGGGGCCAGCCGGATCCCCTCGACAAACGCCGGGCGGTCGAGGACGCTGCGCGCCGCGCGCACCGCGCGATTGAACCGTTCGACATGTCCGACGGCGAGCACCACTCCCGCTGCCTCGGCCGCTGCGACCAGTTCGTCCGCTTCGCCAAGCGTGACCGCCAGCGGCTTCTCCATCAGGACCGCAATCCCCCGCTGCAGACAGGCCAGCCCGACGTCGTGGTGCGAGGGTGTCGGGACCGCGACCGTGACGGCGTCCACATTCCGGAGCAGTTCTTCGCTGGTGGCGAACGCTCGGCAACCGTGGGTCGCTGCGGCCTCCGCTGCGTGCGCCATGTCGGTGTCGAAGACGCCGACCAGCTCGACGCCAGGCATCGCGGCCAGATGACGTACATGATGGCGACCAAGTGCGCCGACACCAATCACCCCGACGCGAATCACGCCGGAACGCCGCGCTGGGACGAAGAGACGAATTCGAGGAAGCGGTCGACTTCAGTGGTCGGCGGAAGATCGGTTCGCGCCCGCTCCAGCGCCTGACCGAGGTTGAGATCGGAATTGAAGCAGAGCCGGTAGGCTCGCTTGAGCGCGGCCACCGTCGCCGGCGGAAACTTGTGGCGCTGCAGGCCGATGGTGTTGAGGCCGTACAATTCGACCGGGTTGCCGACCGCCTTGACGAACGGCGGAATGTCCTGGCTCACGCGCGTCATTCCGCCGATGAAGGCGTATTCGCCGATCCGCGCGAACTGGTGCACCGCGACGAGCCCGGAAATCACGACGTAGTCCTCTACCGTCACATGACCGGCGAGCTGCGTCCCGTTCGCCATGATGACGCCGTCGCCGATATGACAGTCGTGCGCGAGGTGCACGTACGTCATGATGAAGCAGTTGCGTCCGACCGAGGTCACGCCCGACGCGACTGTGCCGCGGTTGATCGTGGTGAATTCGCGGATGCGCGTATTCTCGCCGATCTCGACCCAGGTCTCCTCGTCGGCGTACTTGAGGTCCTGGGGCGGACCGCCGAGAATCGACCCGCTGCCCACGCTGACTCCGGCGGCAAGGCGGACGTTGCGCTCGAGTGTGGCCCGCGCCCCGATGCGGCATCCCCGGGCGATACTCACCGAGGGGCCGATGATGGCGAACGGCCCGATTTCGACATCGCGATCGATCACGGCCGAGGGATCGATCAGCGCCGAGGGATGAATGCGTGCGATCATCGGTCCATCACCGTGGCCATCATGCTCTCCGCCTCGCAGACGACTTGACCATCGACGAACGCGCGACCTCTGGTCTGACAATGCTTGCCGCGCACGTGTACCACTTCCACTTCGAATCGCAACTGATCGCCGGGAAGAACCGGGCGGCGGAAACGTACCCCGTCGAGGCGGGTGAAGTAGACGACCTTCGAGTCGGGATCCTCGAAATTACCCATCAGCAGCATCCCGCCGACCTGAGCCATCGCCTCGACGATGAGCACACCCGGCATGATCGGGTGGCCCGGGAAATGGCCCGGGAAAAACGGCTCGTTGATCGTGACATTCTTGATGCCGACGATCCGGACCCCTGGTTCGATTTCCACGATCCGGTCGACCAGCAGGAACGGGAACCGATGTGGCAGGACCTTCATGATACTGGTGATGTCGAGCCGGGTCGGGTCGGTGCGCTGCGCCTGCCGCGCGATCGCAGTGGCCAGTGCAACATTCCCCTGATGGCTCGGTCGTTCCGCGATGATGCGCGCATCGACCCGGGCTCCGAGGAGCGTGAGGTCGCCGAGAATGTCGCCCAGCTTGTGGCGCACGAATTCGTCGGGCCAGCGGAGATCGCCGGTCGCGACCGCCGTATCGGAGAGGACCACGGCGACTTCCTTCGATGCGCCCTGCAGCAACCCTCGCTGCTGCAGCGTCTCCACTTCGTGGATGAATCCGAAGGTCCGGGCGGGAGCGATTTCACGCGCAAACGTCTCACGCGAAACCGCATAGCTCGCCGACTGCCTCCCGATCACCGGGTGGTCCCATTCGATCGTCGCGGTGAGCGAGAGTCCACGGCCGGGCGCCACGATGTAGGTGGCATCCCCCTCCTTGACCGTGAATGGCGTCGTGACGCGGACCATTGCAGGATCACCTTCGCGCTCCGCGACCCCTGCCTGCTCGATCGCCTCGTACCATGGGAGAAACGACCCGTCCAGGATCGGCGGCTCCGGGCCGTCGATCGCAATCAGCAGGTCGTCGAGCTCCCACGCGTGCGCGGCGGCAAGGAGATGCTCGACGGTGTCGACGGTGGCACCGCCGGCCGAGAGGCCGGTCCGGCGTTCGGTCGCTTCGACGTTGGCGATTCTCGCCGGAATGAGCGGCCGGGCGGGAAGATCGTCGCGCCGGAAGACGATGCCGGCGCCCGGCTCTCCCGCGCTCAGCCGCACGCGCGAGTGCGCTCCGGTATGGAGGCCGGTGCCGCTCAGTTCAACCGAACCGGCAAGGGTACGTCTAGGCATCGTCGCGCTCCCGGGCAAGCTGTTCGAGGAGATCGCCATACGGACCGAGTCGGTACATCGTCGACACGCCGCGGAGGAATTCACGATGCGGACGGGCCGGGTATCCAGACACCGTGGTCCCGGCGGGAACGCTGGACATCACGGCTGATTTCGCACCGACCTTCACGTCGTCACCAAGGGTGATATGGTCGATGCAGCCGGACTGGCCCGCGAGAATCACGCGGTCGCCGAGCGTCGTGCTTCCGGCGATGCCGACACACGCCATGATCAGGCAATCGCGCCCGACGTGCACGTTGTGCGCGATGTGGACCTGGTTGTCGATCTTGGTGCCGCGGCCGATGTGCGTGTCGTCGAGTGATCCGCGGTCGATGCAGCTGTGGGAACCGACCTCGACGTCGTCCTCGAGAATGCAGCCGCCGACGTGCGGGATGCGAGTGTGTCCCGAGGCATCCGAGGTATATCCGAAGCCGGTACCGCCGATGACGACAGACGCCTTGCACCAGACCCGGGCGCCGAGCGTCACGCCGTGATAGAGCACGACATGCGCATCGAGGCGGGTATCGTCGCCGATCGTCGCGCCGTCCTCGATCACCACGTGACTGCCGATCTGCACGCGTGCGCCGATGGTGACGCCGGCGCCGACGACAGCGTACGCCGCGACCGAACTCCCTTCGCCTATCCGCGTGCGCTCGCCGATCCGTGCTGTTGGCGCAATCCCCGCCGCTGCCGCAGTCGCGGGATCGAGCGCGCGCGCGACCGTCGCGATGGCCCGTGCGGGATCGGCAACGACGATGCGAGTCGCCGGCCCGGGTCCGTCGGCCAGTTCATCGGGAATCAGGACAGCGCCGGCTCGCGATCGTTCCATCGCGGCCACATACTTGCGCCCGGCACAGACGCTGAGGGCATCCGGGTCCGCTCGTTCCAGCGAGCGAACCCGCCGGATCGATATATCTCCCGGACCAAACAAGCGGCCGCCGACGAGGTCAGCGACCGCTTGGGCTGTCAGCGCTCTGGTGGGCACAGCGCTCAGGACTGGTCCGACGGTTGGTTGGTCCCCTCGGGTGGCTTCTTGGGAGGGGTCCCGGCCGGTGCTGCGCTCTTGAGCCGGTCGATCACTCGCGAAGTGAGGTCGAGCGACTTGTCCGCCGAAGCGATCCCGGCGGCCTGGTTGCTGACGTCGAAAATGATCGAACACTGGAGCTCGGCGCGCAGCCCATCGATCACGTCGGTGACGCGGGCTTCGATCGGCTGCAGCACCTGCTGGCGTCGCTGGCCGGCGCGCTGCTGCAGATCATTGACATGCGCCTGCAACGAATCCTGGCGCTCGCGGAAGCGCTTCGATTCCGATGCCTTCTGCGTCGCCGACATCAACGCCGCCTTGTCCTGCAGCGCCAGCCCGATCGAGTCCAGTGCCGCCGATTGCTTGGCGATGTCGGCCTGATAGCCACGCTCTTCGATCCGGAGCTGGGAATCGGCGGCGACATATTCGGGCATGTTGGCAAGGATCTGCGCACCGTTCAGGTACGCCACCTTGCTGGTTGCGCACGGTGACTGCGCCACGGCGGGGGCCGCCGCAATCATCAGCGCCCCGATGGCGCATGCCGCACTCTGTACTCCTGCTCGACGCATCATCCGTGTCCTTGTCCTCGCGGACGAAATGGTGGTGGCCTCTCGGCCGGATCAGAAGAAGTTGCCCAGGCGGAAATGCACTTTCCATCCTGGTGCCGGGTGACCCAGCAGGTCAGTCTTGTCGATCCCGTATGCCAGGTCCACGCCGATCGGACCAAGCGGGGAAACTAATGCCGCGCCGATACCGACGCCGCGGAAAAGTCTGGTCGGATCGTACTGTCGCACCGTGCGATAGACATTGCCCGCATCGAAGAACGCGTCAACGTAAATCGCCTGGTTGATCCGGGCGCCAGCTTCAGTGGTAAACTCCGCGTACGAATTGCCGAACGAGGCCGGCGTGGCGCTCGTCGACGACGCGTTCGGATCGTAGCCGTTCGGCGTGATCGAGAATTCGTCATATCCGCGAAGCGGGATCCCGTACTGGACGCCACCCATGCTGTAGAGTTCGGTGAAGAACGAGCCGGTGTTGCCGAAGATGAAGCCCGACTTCGCCGTGATACCGAGCGTGAACTGGACGCCGCCGCCGAGCGAGCCCCGCTTGCCACCCAGCGTGCCGAGCGGCGTGAACCAGCGGCTGTCGATGTTGAGCTTCTGGTAGTCGGCATTCCCGCCCAGCGGACCACCGTTCTGCTCCACGCTGACGTTGACCATGTTCCCGGCTGTCGGGAACGGCAATCCGATCCGGGTGTCGCGCAGGAACGAGAGACCGAGGGTCGACCGCGTGCACGGGGCGCACTGGAACGCCTGCTGCAGGTCAACCGATCCACCAGAATAGCGGACGTGCTGCAAGCCGTAACTCGCGAAGACGCGCGAATAGCGTGACCCGAGGAACGGAAATCCGACCTGCACCGACCCACCGGTCGAATTCTGCTGGCCCAGATCGCCGACGACGTACCGCAGCTGCGAATCGTAGAGCGTCGCCGTCCCGGACATCCGCGAATCGAAGAGCGTCGGATCGGTGTAGCTGAGCTGGAAGTCGGTGATGTTCTGCCCGAACTGCCACTGCAGCTTTCCGTGCTTTCCGCGGCCGAAGAGGTTCGGTTCCTCAAGTCCGAGGAAGCCGCCGAGGCCGGTCCCCTGTCCAACCGACGCACCGAAGTTGATGTTGCCGGTGTGCTTCTCCTGGACGCGGAATGTGATGTCGACGGTCGACCCGTCCTGTGACGGATTGATATCCGGATTCGGCATCGGCTGCTGGAAGAATCCGAGGTTCCCGATGTTCTGGTACGAACGGATCAGCTTTTCACGGTTGAAGAGTTCACCCGGCAGGAGCACCACCGCCTGGCGGAGGATCCCGGTGTGGGTCACCTCGTTCCCGGCGAACTCGATCTTGCGCACGATCGCCGGGTTCCCTTCGGTGATCCGCCACCGCAGATCGATGACCGGTGAACCATCGGCCAGCGTGCGGGGTGATTGCTCTGCGCTGATCTGCGGGAACATGTAACCGTTGTTCTGATAGAGCTCGGTCGCCTTGCTTGTCGCGTCTTCCCACGCCGACCGATTGTAGACCGATCCGATCATCTTCCCGCTGCCGACCTGGTCCGGGGTGACGAAGGGAATCAGCGTCGCGAGCTCTTCGCTCGAGAATCGCCGGTTGCCGATGATGTTCACCGTGCCCACGTGATAGACCGGGCCTTCTTCCAGCGTCATCCGCAGAATCGCCTTGGGCGAATCGGGCTGGGCGATCAGTGTGTCGTGCACCACCTGCATGTCGATCATCCCGTGCTGGCCATACCAGGTGGGGAGATGATCGCGCACGTCGCGATCGACCTTCCGTTCGTCGTACGAGCCCGACCGGAACCACAGGAATCCTTCCGGCTTGGAATCCATCTCCTTGATGAGCTGATCGGCTTTGAAATGTTCGTTGCCGGCGATTTCGACCCGCGCAATCGTCACGCGGCTCCCCTCGACGACCGAGAAGAGCAGTGTGACGCCGTCCTTGACCGGCGTTTCGGTGACCGTGGTATGCGCGGCGTAGAAGTTCGCCTTGTGATACGTCGAGTCGATCAGGTAGCGCGCGTTCGCTACCGCGGAACGATCGAGTGGTCGCGCCTTCACCAGATGGATGAGATCCTCGATCTGGTGGGCGGGGATCTGCTCGGGGCCCACGACCTTCCAGTCGATCAGGAGCGGCCGCTCCTTCACGCTGATCACCAGCACGAATTTGGTGCCGAGGATCTGCTGCACGACTTTCACATCGTCGAACTGCCCGGTGCTGTACAGATTGTCGATTGCCTTGGCGACGTCATGATAGGTCGGCGTCGAGTGCGGCTGCAGCCCCGACACGAGCACGATCTGCGATGCGGCGTTGCGCACGTTTCCCTGCACCGCGATGCTGTCGACCGGCGGCGTCGGGGGCGGCGCGGCTGCCTGCGTCTGCGCGACGGCGCGCCGCGGGAGCAGCAGCGCCGCGGCGATGACCGCGACCACGCCCACGGCACGGATGACGCAGGTTCGAATCCTTCTCACCAGCGGCTTCAGGCGCCAGTCCCCGTCAAAACCCGGAAGACAAGCTTTTCACCGTCGGGTGCCACGTCGACCTCGATCTCGTCGCCGTGCGTGAAATCACCGCTGAGGATTCGTTCGCTGAGCGGATCTTCGACGTACCGCTGAATTGCGCGACGCAACGGCCGGGCACCGTAGCTCTGGTCGTAGCCGTGTTCGACCAGGAACTCAAGCGCCGCCGCCGTGAGTCTGACTTCGTCGCCGACCCGCCGGGTGACATCCTTGAGCAGCACGCGAACGATTTCGGAGATGTGCTCGCGCGTCAGCGGATGGAAAACGATGACGTCGTCGAGGCGATTGAGGAACTCGGGATTGAAGACCTTCCCGATTTCGTCCTTGACCGTCTCCGTCATCTTGTCGAACGTCTGCTTCGAATCGCTGGCGTGGAAGCCGAGACCGGTTCCCTTCATCAGGTCGCGAGCGCCGACGTTCGACGTCATGATCACGACGGTGTTCTTGAAATCGATGACCCGTCCGTAGTTGTCGGTGAGGTGGCCCTCGTCGAGCACCTGCAGCAGGATGTTGAAGACGTCAGGATGAGCCTTTTCGATTTCGTCGAGGAGCACGACGGAATACGGCTTGCGCCGAACCGCCTTGGTCAGCGTCCCCGAATCCTCATAACCGACATAGCCCGGCGGCGCACCGATGAGGCGCGACACCGAAAACTTCTCCATGTACTCCGACATGTCGACGCGGATCAGCGCACTCGGGTCGCTGAAGAGGAATCGCGCCAGCGCGCGCGCGAGCTCCGTCTTCCCGACGCCGGTGGGCCCGGAGAAGATGAACGACCCGATCGGCCGGTTGGGATCCTTGAGTCCCGCACGCGAACGACGGATCGCGCGCGACACGGCATGGATCGCTTCGTCCTGGCCGATAACCGACACGTGGAGTTCGTCCTCCATGCGCAGCAACCTCGCCGCTTCGGCTTCCTGGATCCGGGTGACAGGGATCCCCGTCCACCGGCCCACGATGAACGCGATCGCCTCTTCGTCGATCACCGGGCGCTTGGTCTGCCGTTCGGCCTCCCATTCGACCTGCACCTGGCGGATCTGCCCCTGCAGCTCGCGTTCGCGGTCGCGGAGCGCCGCGGCCTTCTCGAAGTTCTGCTCGCGCACCGCTTCTTCCTTGTCGGCGGTGACGTGTTCGAGCTGCAGCTTGAGTTCGCCGATCTCTGCCGGCGGATGCTGCGATGCGAGCCGCGCGCGGGCGCCCGCCTCGTCGATCACGTCGATCGCCTTATCCGGCAGGAAGCGGTCGGTGATGTACCGTTCGGCGAGTTCGGCCGCAACTTGCAGCGTCGCATCGGGGATGACGACGCGGTGATGTTCCTCGTACTTCTTGCGCAGCCCCTTCAGGATCTCGACCGTCTCGGGCACGCTCGGCGGATCGACCATGACGGTCTGGAAGCGGCGCTCGAGTGCACCGTCCTTCTCGATGTATTTGCGATATTCATTCAGCGTCGACGCGCCGACACATTGCAGTTCACCGCGCGCGAGCGCCGGCTTGAGCATGTTGGAGGCGTCAATCGCGCCCTCGGCGGCACCGGCGCCGACGAGCGTGTGGAGTTCGTCGATGAAGAGGATCACGTTCTTGCTCTGCGCGATCTCGTTCATCACCGCCTTGAGCCGCTCCTCGAACTGGCCGCGGTACTTCGTCCCGGCGATCACGGCAGCCATGTCGAGCGACAGCACGCGGTGATCGCGCAGCACATCCGGGCACTGGGCGTTGGCGATCAGCAGCGCCAGCCCTTCGACGATCGCGGTCTTCCCCACACCGGGCTCGCCGATCAGGACCGGGTTGTTCTTCTTGCGGCGCGCCAGGATTTCCATGACGCGCTCGATCTCCTTCGCCCGTCCGATCGTCGGGTCGAGCGCCCCTTCGGCTGCGAGGATCGTAAGATCACGGCAGAAATGATCGAGCGCAGGGGTCTTCGATTTTTTCTCGGTCTTGGGTGGAACTGCCTGCGGACCACTGGCGGCCTGACCGCTGGTCGGCTGTCCCTGCGGCAGGTCGCTCCCCAGGAGCCGCAGCGTCTCCGCGCGCGACTGTTCGAGCGTGACACCGGCGTCGGTGAGGACCTGGGCCGCGATTCCCTTCTCCTCGCGCAGCAGACCAAGGAGCAGGTGCTCGGTGCCGACATACGAGTGGTTGAGTTCGCGTGCTTCCATCATCGCGAGCTCGAGCACCTTCTTGGCGCGAGAGGTGTACGGCAGTTCGGGGCCGGCCGCCGTGGCAGCTTTCCCCTTCTTGACCGTCTCCTCGATCTTCTGCTGGATGTCTTCGAGTTCGACACCGAGATTGGTGAGCACCGCCGCCGCAACGCCTTCACCTTCGCGGATCAGGCCGAGAAGAATGTGCTCCGTGCCGACGTATTCGTGATGCAGCCGCGCCGCCTCTTCGCGGGCCATCTGCAGGACTTTGCGCACCCGGTCGGTAAAGTTGTATCCGTTCATGGTCGTTCACCCTCCTCGAACAGCCGGCGCACGAACGACGCGCGATGCACCGGCAAGGCATCGTCGTCCAGCGACACACCGGCATCGCGCGCGATGTGCGCATTCTGCGTCAGCACCAGCAGCCGGTTCAGTAGCTGCAACGGGATCGCGGGAAGGATCCCCGTCGTGACACCCAGGCGGACGCTGCTCAGCAATCCCACCACTTCGTCAAACGTCAACGCGCGAGCGTGCCGCAGCACTGCCCACGCGCGCCAGACGCTGTCCTCGAGTGCGGTCGATGCGTCGCGGCGCACCTGATCGCGCGCCCGCAACTCGTAATCCATCACCTGCCGCACCATTCGCGACAGATGGTCGAGCAACTCGGCTTCGGACTTTCCCAGCGTCGTCTGATTGGAGAGCTGGAAGAGGCTCCCGATCGCCTCGCTTCCCTCGCCGAACAACCCGCGCGATGTCAACCCGACCTGCATCAGACCCTCGAGAACCTTGCCGATTTCCCGCGTCATCACGAGGGCGGGAAGATGAATCAGCACCGACGCCCGCAACCCCGTTCCGACGTTCGTCGGACACGCCGTAAGATAGCCGAACTCAGGGTGGAAGGCGAAGGAAAGCCGTACGCCAAGTTCGCGATCTGCCAGCTCGGAAATGCGGTAGGCAGCCGCGATTGCCAGCCCGGATTGCAACACCTGCAACCGCAGGTGGTCCTCCTCGTTGACCATCACGCTCGCCGTCCGGCCGAGGAGGAGCGCAGCCCCGCTCCGGACCCTCCCCTGCGTGTCAGTCCCTGCCAGGTTCCGCGACACCAGCTGGCGCTCGTTGAGCCAGTGCCGGTCAGCGGCCGGCATCGTATCGAGCCGATGCAGCACCGCATCGGCCAGCGACGGCGCGCTGTGCGCCGCGGCCAGCACGGCACCGACGATCACCTCGCGCTGCTCCGGAACGTTCCGCCCGCGAAACGGCTGCCCGGTCAGATTGCGCGCAAGCCGGATCCTGGTGGAGAGCACCATCGCGCTCTCCGGTCCGCTGGCATCGAGCCACGGCATCCCGCCGTCGGGAATCACCCCGGCGCCGCTCACACGTCCTCGGGGGCGCGCAATTGATCGCGAAGCTCGGCCGCGCGCTCGAACTGCTCCGTATCAATCGCGATCCGGAGCTGCTCTCGCAGTTCCTCCCGGGAACGCGCCCGCATCTCCGTCGGTGACACGTCCGCCGTCACGGGGCTGGAATACGTCGCACCAGTGTGCCGCGTGGCACCATGCAATCGCCGCAACAGATCTCGCAGTGGACGTTCGAACGTGATCCAGCACTGGGCACAACCCACTCGTCCCGATGCCCGGAAATCCTGCAGCGTCGCACCGCATTCCGGACACGTCTCGCCGGCGGCGACCGCGGTCGCGATGGTGGCCCCGCTCTTCCCCATCGCAGCGAGGAACGCGCCGAGCGGCGTCTGGGTCACGGTCGCTTCGGTCTCGATTCCGCGCTCCGCCGCGCATTTGCTGCAGAGATGCAGCGTGGTGACGTTGTCGCCCTCCACCTGGGTCAGCCGGACCACCGCTTCCCCTTCGTGGCAGATCTGGCACTGGTTCATGCCAACGTGTCCGCCGTCGCCGGTCGAAGGACGCCATCCTCCAGCGTCAACACGCGGTCCGCTCGCTGCGCCAGGGTTCGGCTGTGCGTCACCGCAACGACTGCGGTGCCGCTCGATTGCGCCAGCGTCGTGAGCAGGTGCAGCATGTCACCCGCCGTATGCGGATCGAGATTGCCGGTCGGTTCATCGACCAGGAGGACCGCCGGCGCCGTGACGAGCGCGCGCGCCAGGGCGACCCGCTGCTGTTCGCCGCCCGACAACAGCGTGACTCGCGAACTGGCGCGCGGCATGAGACCGACCTCGCTGAGCGCGCGGTCGGCACGCTCGCGAGCGGCCATCATCGACTCTCCGCCGATCAGCCAGGGCATCATGACATTCTCTCGAGCGGTGAAATCACGCAGCAAGTGATGAAACTGGAAGACGAATCCGATCCGGCGATTGCGGACATGCGCCAGTTCGGCATTGTCCATCGACTGGTACGAACGTCCCTCGAGTGTCACGTCGCCGGTATCAGGCCGGTCGAGTCCACCGAGCAGGTGGAGCAGCGTGCTCTTCCCGGATCCGCTGGCACCGATGATCGCCACGAATTCGCCCTTCGTGACGATGAGATCAAGATCGTGCAACACCGTGAACGCGACACCGTCGCCGCCGATGAAGCGACGGCCGAGCTGCCGGGCCTCCAGGATGCCGCTCATTCCGCCCGGATCGCTTCCACCGGCAGGAGCGACGCCGCGCGACGAGACGACGGAATGGTCGCCAGCACAGCCACCGCGATGCTCGCCACCACGACCACAAGCACATCGGTGATTTCCACGCGGACCGGGAGCCGGTCGATGAAATAGATCGTCGGATCGATATGGATCCGCTTGTCGACCAGAAACGCGACCGCCAACCCGAGGACCAGTCCCAGACCGGTGCCGACGAGTCCGACCACCGCGCCTTGCGCGAGAAAGACGCGAGCAACGCCGCGAGCCGGCAGCCCCATCGCCTCCAGAATTCCGATCTCCCGTGTCTTGAACGCGACGACCATCGTGAGCGTTCCCACGATGTTGAACGCCGCCACGATCATGATGAAGAAGATCACCAGGCCCATCGCGAGCTTTTCCAGCTGCAACGCAGAAAAGAGCGTGCTGTTCTGCGATTGCCATGTCTCGACGCGGAAGGGATAGCCGAGCGCTGCGGTGAGTCGATCACCGACCGTTGCAACCCGCCACGGATCGCGTACTCGCACGCCGATTGCCGACACGGCAGTGTCGAGCCCGACGAATCGCTGGGCCGTGGCGCGGTCCATCACCACGTAGGAGTTGTCGTAGATGTACATCCCGGTCTCGAAGACACCGGTGACTTCCATCGACCAGCTGCGGGGGACGTCGAACTCACCGGTGATCCGGTTGCGATGCGTCACCGGCGGAATCATCGAGATGATGTCGCCGGGGTATGCCGACAGATGATCGGCCAGTCGCTTGCCAATCACCACGGCGCCGTCGACGCTGTCCTTCGGCAGTGTCGCCTTGAAATTGAGATCGCCTTCGGTCATCGCGCTGTCGAGATGAATGACCTGGCGCGTGCCGACGCCCGGCTCGAGCCCCGCGACGAAGACGCCCTCGGGAAAACCCGCCGAATTCATCACCAAGGATTGTGCGTCGACTTCGGGCGCCGCGGCCACGACGTCAGGGTCGCGCCGGATCCGCGCGAGTTGCGCCTGCCAGTCGGCGATCTGGAGTGTGGTACCGAAGGTGAGCACGCGAAGCTCCGGCGACCCGACCAGGATCCGGTCGCGCAGGTCGTTGCGCAAGCCGTTCATCACGCCGAGGACGACGATCAGCGCGCTGACGCCGAGGGTGATGCTGCCGATCGAGATCACGGTCTGCAGCGAGGCGTTCCGGGTACCACGCTGCCCGCGGAGGTACCGCAACGCAATGCGTCGCTCAAGCGCCGTCGGCCACCAGGAGAACACGTCCGCCCCTCACGCCCCCGCGGGCGGACGAGGCTGATCGCTCTCGGGGCGCATCGCAGGAAAGAGGATCACGTCGCGGATCGAACCCTGATCGGTGAGGAGCATCACCAGGCGATCGATTCCCAGGCCGAGCCCGCCGGCCGGCGGCATCCCGTATTCGAGCGCGCGCACATAGTCGGCATCGATCGGGTGGGCTTCCTCATCACCCGCGGCGCGCTGGCGCACCTGGTCCTCGAATCGCGCCAGCTGATCGTCGGGATCATTCAATTCACTGAACGCATTCGCCAGTTCGGTACCGTTGACGAACAGCTCGAAGCGCTCGGTGAGGCGCGGATCACTCCGATGCGCTTTCGCGAGCGGCGAGAGCGGCCGCGGATAGTCCACCACGAACGTGGGCTGAATCAGCGTCGGCTCGAGCGTGTGCTTGAACAGTTCGTCGAGCAGGCGGGCGCCGGCAAGGTCACGGACCGCATCCGCCGATTCGCCGGCGTCGCGGAGAAACTGGCGCAGTTGTTCCTCACCCGCTTCGAGGGGATCGAACCCGGCGATGGCGCGGATCCCGTCGACGAATCCGACGCGGGCAAACGGCGCGGCAAAATCGATCGTCGTTCCGGCGGACGTCACCTGTTGACCGCCACGACATTCCTGCACGACCGCCACCAGCAGCTGCTCGACCATCGTCTGCATCTCGTGATAATCGGCGTACGCCTGATACCACTCCAGCATGGTGAATTCGGGGTTGTGGGTCCGGTCCATCCCCTCATTGCGGAAGTCGTGGCCGATCTCGTACACCCGCTCGAATCCACCGACGAGGAGTCGCTTGAGATAGAGCTCGTCGGCGACCCGCAGGAAGAGCGGCATGTCGAGCGCTCGATGATGCGTCATGAACGGATGCGCCGCGGCACCCCCGTACATCGGCTGAAGGACTGGTGTCTCCACCTCGAGAAAGCCCCGCGCATCCAGGAAGCGGCGGATCGTCGCGATCGCTTTGGCACGCAGGATGAACGTCTGCCGCAATTCCGGATGCACCGCGAAATCCGCGTACCGCTGGCGATAGCGGACTTCGGGATCGGTCAATCCGCCGTGCACCACCGTCGTCCCGTCGGCGAGGCGCTCGGTCTTTCCGCGCGGCAGCGGCCGCAGCGACTTTGACAGTAACTCCACCGCAGCGACCGCAATGGTGATTTCGCCGGTGCGGGTGCGGAACAGCGCCCCGCTCACACCGATATGGTCATCGAGATCGAGCAGTTCGACCAGGTCCCACGCCGCGCCCAGCGTGTCCTGCTTGAAGTAGAGCTGGATCCGCCCCGACTGATCCTCGAGATGACCGAAGATCGTCTTCCCCTGGCCGCGCAACGCCACGATCCGTCCCGCGACGTCCACCTGCGGCCCCGCATCGGGCGTGGCATCATTCCATGCCGCGAGCGCCGCCGCGGCGGAATGGCTCCGTTCGAACCGGTATGCGAACGGCCGCACCCCGAGCGCTTCGATGCGCGAGCGCTTCTCCCGTCGAGCCTCTTCGACATAGGTGCGTTCGAGGGGATCGATCACGCCGCCTTCGCTCCGAATCGCTTGAGGTACGCTTCGATGAACCCATCGAGATCGCCGTCCATCACGCGCTGGACGTCGGTCACCTTGAGTTCGGTGCGGTGATCATTCACCATCGTGTACGGCTGGAACACGTACGAGCGGATCTGGTTTCCCCACGAGTTGTCGGTCTTGGTCGCTTCCACCAGCGCGCGCGCAGCCTCCTGCTCCTCGAGCTTCAGCTGATAGAGCGCCGCTCGCAGCATCTTCATCGCCACGTCACGATTCTTGAACTGGCTCCGCTCCTGCTGGCAGGAGACCACGGTGCCGGTGGGCATGTGCGTGAGGCGCACGGCCGATGATGTCTTGTTGACGTGCTGCCCGCCGGCGCCGGACGCACGGAAGACGTCCATCTTGATGTCTTCCTCGCGCAGGTCGATCTCGATCGTGTCGTCGACGTCGGGATAGACGAACACCGACGCGAACGACGTGTGGCGCCGAGCCTGGCTGTCGTACGGCGATATCCGCACCAGACGATGCACCCCCTTCTCGGCCTTGAGATACCCGTATGCGTACTGACCCTTGATCTCGATCGAGACCGATTTGATTCCCGCCTCCTCGCCGGCCATCAAATCGAGAATCGTCACTTCAAATCCCTTTCGCTCGGCCCACCGGACGTACATGCGCATCAGCATCTCCGCCCAATCCTGCGATTCGGTGCCGCCGGCGCCGGGGTGGATCGTAAGGATCGCTCCACGGCCGTCATCCGGTCCCTGCAGCATCGTCTGCAGTTCGAACCGCTCCAGCTGATCGACAACGCGAGCAAGCTCCCCCTGCAGCTCGGCCGCCATTGATTCGTCCGGCTCGGAGGCAAGCAGCTCCGACAGCCCCGACACGTCGTCGAGTCTCGACTGGAGCTGATCGTGCGGGGTGATCCACCCCTTGAGGGTACGGATTTCTTCGACCTGCTCTCGCGCCCGGGCGGAGTCCGCCCAGAACGCAGGATCGGCCTGGCGAGCCTCGAGGTCCCGGAGCCGCGCTACCTTGCGATCGAGGTCAAAGAAAGTCTCGGAGTTCGGTGAGCCGCTGCTTCAACTCGACGACACGGTCGGCCAGATCGGGCATGGATCGAATCCCTGAAAAGAATGCCCAAAGATAGCCGCACACCGCGCGGCATCGGCATCCTTACCCGAAGAGCGAACGCCCCTCTGCAAGAATCTCGTTGAGCGCTTCGGTGAAGTACGGCGTGTTGGCGGCGACGTCGTGTCCCACCTGCTCGCTGTACTCCTCCCAGCTCTTCCGGATCTCTTCGCCGAACAGCTCCTTCAGGTTTCCCTCCGCGAGCCCGCGCTGACGCTTCTCTGGATAGTAGACCACCAGGTCCGACACGAGCGCCCGCGCCAACCGCCGGGCCCGCGTCGACGGGTCCTGCTGCAGGAATGGGTTGTTGAACCGGCCAGCCTGCGACGCCGCGGACGACGGAGGCGGCGCGGCGGCGGGCGGCGGAGCTGGTGAAGTGGCCGGGGCGGCCGCCGCTTCAGCGGGCGCGGGTGGCTGCGGTGCCGGTGGCGCTGCCGCGTTCCCCATCCCGATCCCGTACGCCGGGACCGGGTCGGCAGCGGGAGCCACTTGCTGGTGGACCGGGATCGCCGGGGGCTGTGGCGGAGCCGCAGCCGGCTGGTTCGTTGGGGGTGCCGGAGGAGCCTGCGACGGCTGGGGCGCTGTCGCCGGCGCGGCCAGTTCGACCGGAGCCAGTGACGGCGATGGTGGCGCGGCAATCGGCGGTCGCCGGACCGCGATCAATCCCGAACAGACTGAGCAGCGGGCGCGGACCCCCTGCTCCGGGACCTTGGCCGGGTCCACGCGGAACACCGTGGCACATTGCGGGCAGGTAACGTTCATCGGTTCCTCAAGCGCTGCGGGCGTCGCGTCCGCCGGGGCCGCTCCGGATCTCCATGTCTCCCCGGCGGCGGTCAACGACGAACAGCGACCCGGGAAGTGTTTTCGCGTAACTCTTCATTTCGGTCGCCAGTTCACTCACCTGCGCTGGATGAGTGAACCGGTGATGCTGATTGGTGACGACGCCGATCGAGAGCGTCATCAATGGGACCCGGTGCAACTGTCCGCGCCGGTCCTTGCCAAAAAAATACCCTGCTCGCCTGTCCTGCTCACTGTACTGCAGCGGGATCAGTTCGTCGAACACCGTGAGAATCTCGGCGCAGACCGGCGCGAAGTCGTTGAACGACGTGACAAAGATGAAATCGTCGCCACCGATATGCCCCACGAACCCGTCCGAGCCCAGCAGGCCGCGAACAACATCGTGAAGGACGCGGGAGAGGATGTAGATCACCCGGTCGCCATCGTAATAACTGTATCGGTCGTTGAATTCCTTGAAGTGATCGAGGTCGGCATAGCACACGGCAAAGGCGCCGCCGCCGTCGAGTCGCCGCCGGATTTCGCGTTCGATTTCGTTGGTTCCCGGCAGGCGCGTCGACGGATGCACCGCAACATCGCGTTCGGTGCGCACCGTCAGCGCGTCGAGTCGCGCGCGCTGCTCCGCAGCATCAACCAGCGGAGAGAGGACCTCGTCCGCTCCAGCCTCGTACCATTTGACGATCGACCCGGCGTCGTGCTGGTCGGTGAGGACGGTCATCGGAACGATCGCCGTCGACGGATCGCCCTTGAGCCGATGGACCAGCGCAAGACCGTCCTCATGACACGAGCGTTCGTCGATGAAGAGCAGCGCACCTCGCCCCCGCAATACCAGCGTGGCGATGTCGACCGGGTCCGCGTGCTGCTCGATCCCGAGCCCGCGCGCGTCGGCCCAGCGCGCGACCAACTCGGGCGGCGGGCGATCAGCTGCGCCGCAGTACAGGATGACGCGACGCTGATGTGGCACGCCAGAACTCCGGAGGAGGGGCTGACGGCAACGTAGACTCGGCGTTGGAAGCCGTCAAATGAACCACGCCGCCGCGGCAATCATCAGGTACAATGCGAGCAGTTGGACCCCTTCGAGCCAGTGGGACTCGCCATCGAGAACGATCAGGGCGGAGACGATGACGGCCGCAGCCAGCGCCCCGACCTGGAACCCCGGGAAGACCAGGTTCATCCCCGATCCGATCACGCCGCCGACCAGCACCAGAATCGGCGCCACCAGCAGCGCGACCTGGGTGCTCGACCCCAGCGCGATCTGGATCGCCAGTTCAATCCGCCCGCGCCGCGCAGCAACGATTGCGCTGGCGTGCTCCGCCGCGTTGCCGACGATCGGTACGACGATCAGGCCGAGGAACCCTTGCGATACGCCGAGTGATCGCGTCACCGGTCCAATAGTCTCGACCAGAAACTCCGATTCGACAGCGACCAGCACCGTGGCAACCGCCAGCACCACGACGGTGATCCCCAGTGGCCAGCGAGTGTGCGGATCCTCCCCTGACGCTGCGCCGGTAAAGATCCGGCGGTGCGTTCGGAGGGAAAAGAGCAGTGAGGCGAGGTAGATGATGGCGAGGAGGACGGCCACGAGTTTCGACAGGGCCTGGAGGTGCGAATCAGCCGGTGTCCCGCGCAGCATCGACGGGAGCATCAACGCCGCGACAGCAATCGCGAGCATGGCGCTGCTCATTCCGGCAGCGGTGCGATTGAACTTCAGAATCGGCTGGCGGAGGCCGCCCGCGAGGAGCGCTGCACCGAGAATCAGCAGCAGGTTGCCGAGGATCGACCCGGTGAGCGACGCCTTCACGAAATCGACGTAGCCGGCATGCAACGCAGCAATCGCCACGATTACTTCCGTGGCATTTCCGAACGCTGCGTTCAGCACCGCACTGACCGTCGGTCCGGCATGATCGGCAAGATGCTCCGTGGCCTGCGCGATCGCCCCCGCAAGAGGAATGATCCCGAGACAGGTCACCGCGAACACCCACCCCGAGCTCACGCCGAGGTATTTCAGTCCCACCGTCAGCGGCACGGCGAGGAGGCCAATCCAGAGCACCCAGGAATGCTCTTTCGGCGCAGCAGTTGGAGCCGGTGCTGGACGCGGAGGCGGTGCGAGGCGCGGGCGCTCCGGAGCCCGGGCTTCGGGAATGTCGTCGATTTCAGGATCGCGTTTCCGCGCTACCGGTGCCGGTTGCACCGGTTGACCACTGCGTTCGCGCGGCGGAGATCCATCCCGCCGTTTTCCGGACCGCGCCGCCGGAGGAGGCGCAACGAGTCTGCGTAGCTCTGTCGGTCGAGCCTTTGCCATCGTCAACGCGCGCGCGATCGCGCCGCGCGGTTCCTTGATCAGGGCGAGAAAGAGATCGTCGCCGTTCGGATCGCGCCCTGCGACGGTCGCCGACTCAGCTGCGGCGGCCAGCGCGCGTTCGGCATGGGAGGACAAGGCATTCGATGTCTCGCCTTCGCCGGCTGGACGCGGTGCTCGCCGGCTCGCGATGATCGTCCGGAATTCGTCGGCGGAAATCCCCGCCTGCACCAGCGCCTGCTGGGCTAGACCATCGTCCAGGAGCCACGCAAGAAAAAGATGCTCCGCTCCCACGAATCCGCTTCCCTGGGCGGTCGACTCCTCCACCGCCCGGGTGCGCAGCGTTTCAAGGCTTGTCATTGATGGCGTCAGGGGAGCGGCAGTGCTTCGTCGATGAGCATGATGGGGATGTCGTCTTCCACCGGGTACACCAGCCGGCATGCGTGGCAGACCAACGCTTCATCGGGGCCCGTCTGGTACTCGAGGTCGCCCTTGCACTTGGGGCAGACCAGGATCTCGAGAAGTTGCGGCGAAAGTGACATCACCTTCCCTCGGTGGCAGGGAGCGGAAAGCCGAATCGCGTGAGCGCGCCGGCGTTTCGCCGCCAGTGCGGGAGGACCTTGAGCCAGGTTTCCAGATAGACCGGCTCGCCGAGAAGCGCCTCGATCCGGCCTCGTGCGTGACTGCCGATCAGTCGAAGGGTCTCGCCGCGCTTGCCGATCACGATCCCCTTCTGCGATTCGCGTTCCACGAACAATGTCGCCCGAATGTAAATCGGAGAACGCCCCTCACGGAACTCGTCGACCTCCGCGGCAAATGAGTACGGCACCTCGTCTTCGAGGTACTCGAACGCCGCTTCACGGAGGTACTCGGTCACGAAGAATCGGGTCGACTGCGTGGCGAGGTCATCGGCCGGAAAACGGAACGC
This sequence comes from Gemmatimonadales bacterium, assembly GCA_036500345.1. NCBI lineage: Bacteria > Pseudomonadati > Gemmatimonadota > Gemmatimonadia > Gemmatimonadales > Gemmatimonadales bacterium. The sequence continues at coordinate 50,602 of DASYCE010000003.1, forward strand.
ACCGGCCGGCAGGCGCTGGCGCAATTCGGCGAGGAGACCGGCGATCGAGTCGGGGTCCTTGGTTGATGTCACAATGGCGCTCTGCCGAAGGCCGGCGGCGGTTGCCCGCGGGACGAGATCGCCCTTGGTGTAGACCGGCACGACCGGAGCCGGGAAGGCCGGCGCGTCGGGGACGAGTGTGGCAAAGGAGGGCGCCGGAGCTTCGGTTGCCGGGTGAAGGTGGAGGACGAGATCGGCGGTCGGGAGTGCGTCGAGCGCCAGCGCCCGCATCCGCTGCTGCATCAGGTACCCGGGGTCGAGCAAGCCGGGGAGGTCGACGAGTTCGATCTGGGTCGCTGCATCGGTGACAATTCCGGTTACCGGCAGGCGGGTCGCCTGCGCCTTGGGTGATACCAGCGAGAGGTGGGTGCCGAGGATTGCATTGAGGAGCGACGACTTCCCGGCGTTGGGCTTGCCGGCGATGGCTACTCGGCCGAATTGGAGCATGGGGTAAGGTAACGGGCGTGCGGTATTGGTTCCTAATTGGTGATCAGACTGCGCGTTGCGGTCTCACACATTACGTGAACTTGCAGGGTGCGTTGAGGGAAAAGCGAAGCCCGTCCGACTCGGTTGAGCGGGACGGGCTTCATTGGGGTGGCTGACGACGGTCTACTCTCCCACCACCTCGCGATGGTAGTACCATCGACGCTACGGGGCTTAACTGCCGTGTTCGGAATGGGAACGGGTGTGGCCCCCGCGCGCTGGTCGCCAGCCATAACTTGGCTGAAAACAACGGAAGGGAGGGATGTTGTGCATGGGAAGGTACCGAAAACCTAAAAAAATGGGGAGAGATCAAACTGCACGGGCGATTAGTACGGCTCGACTGAAGCGCTTGAGCGCCTTGCATCTGCCGCCTATCAACCTGGTAGTCTCCCAGGGCCCTTCAGGGATCTTAAGATCCAGGAGTGTTCATCTTGGGAAAAGTTTCCCACTTAGATGCTTTCAGCGGTTATCTTCGCGCGACATCGCTACCGGGCGCTGCCCCTGGCGGAACAGCCCGTACACGAGCGGTCGCTTCGTCCCGGTCCTCTCGTACTAAGGACGACGTCCCTCAACACTCCCACGCCCACGACGGATACAGACCGAACTGTCTCACGACGTTCTGAACCCAGCTCATGTGCCAC
>DASYCE010000004.1 GCA_036500345.1 Gemmatimonadales bacterium
TCCGCGGCGCGTCGGTGGGCGAGCGCCTCCTGGCGCACCTCGTCTATCTCGTCGTCGACGGCTTCGAGCTCGGCGCCGAGGTCGGCCGGTTCTGGCCGAAGCGCAAGATGTTCCCTTCAACCCCTTCTCTCCGCGATGCCCACGGCGACTTCTACGACGCCGTCCGCTTCGCCTGTCTCGCGAGCCACGGTCACGCGGCCGCCGCCTCATCCCTGAAGCACGCTGATGACTAACACGTTGAAGGCCCCGCGCATCGTGCGCGAATTGCCGGACGGTCTCCAGCTCGCCGCTGGTGGCCACGCTGACCATAAATCCTTCTGCTTCAACGAGGCCGTGGCATTTGTCGCCGGCGAGAAGTGGAGCGACGCGCCGGCGTGCGTGAGCCCGGTGATTCGCCGCTTCGGTATGGGGCTCAACGACCGGTGGTCGGATGCGGATCGCCAGCTGTTAGTGCCGTTCATTCCTCGCGTCATCGGGACGCGGACGACCGACGCCGACGAACTGACGCGGAAGTTCATGGCGCTCGACTGGGCGTACCGCACGGCGGCTCCGGCCGCGTTCCGTCTCCTCAAGCTCGACGAGCAGGCGGAACGGCTTGCCACGATCGCGCCGATCGTCGATCAGGCGACGTGGGATCTCGCGTGGCCGGTCATGCGCCAGCTGCGCGACAAGGCGTGGGAGCGCCGCGCAGCGGCGCTCGAAAAAATCCGCGCAATCGTGAAACCGGCGGAGGTGGCGGCGGCGGTGGCGGCGGTGGCGGCGGAGGTGGAGGCGGAGGCGGAGGCGGAGGCGGTGGCGGAGGCGGTGGCGGCGGCGGTGGCGGCGGCGGCGGCGGCGGCAATTTCGCGAATTCTCGGCGATGAATCCGCCGAGAATTCGCTCCTGCGTCGCGAGCTCGTCGAGATCATCCGCAAGGGTGCGGCGTCACTCCCGAAGAATCCGAGCTGGGGCCAAGCATGGGAGGCGGTCTACTGGCCGGTACGCCACAAGATCCGTGAGCTGATCGGCACGCCCGGCGTCTTCGGGCCCGCGTATGAAGCGCACCGGGTCTGGGTGCGCGACTCCGCACTGGATCTCCTCGATCGCATGATCGCGGTCGGTCGGGTTGAGCCGACGATCGCGATCAAGAAGGGCGCCCAGGCGTGAGTCGTTCGCCTGTCGTCCGCCTGGGACTGGATCCCGACGAGCTGATCATCGACAGCTTCGCCGGCGGCGGCGGCGCGTCGGAGGGAATCCGTCTCGCGCTCGGCCGGGATCCGGACGTCGCGATCAATCATGACGCCGAAGCGATCGCGCTCCACAAGGCGAACCACCCCGGCACGAAGCATTACTGCGAGAACGTCTGGAAGGTCGACCCGGAGGAAGCCGCTGACGGTCGGCCGATCGGACTGATGTGGCTGTCACCGGACTGCAAGCACTTCAGCAAGGCGAAGGGCGGCAAGCCCGTTGAGAAGAAGATTCGCGGCCTGGCGTGGCTCGCGGTCCGCTGGGCGTCGTTGCCGGAGGGCAAGCGACCGCGCTGCATCTTCCTCGAAAACGTCGAGGAGTTTCAGGGCTGGGGGCCGGTGCTGGCCGACGGGAAGCCGTGCCCGGTCCGGAAGGGAAAGACGTTCCGCGCCTTCGTCCGGAAGCTCGAGCGGCTCGGCTATCGAGTGGAGTGGCGCGAGATGCGCGCCTGTGATTTCGGCGCGCCGACGATCCGTAAGCGCCTCTTCCTCATCGCGCGATGCGATGGGCAACCGATTGTCTGGCCGCAGGCGACGCACGGGAAGCACCACGCGTTGCCATGGCGCACCGCCGCGGAATGCATCGACTGGTCGATTCCCTGCCCCTCGATCTTCGACCGCAAGAAGCCGCTGGCGGCGAACACGCTCCGGCGCATCGCCCGCGGGCTGGATCGGTTCGTGATCAACTCGCCGAAGCCCTTCATCGTCAATATGGCGCACGGCGGGAAGATCGAGGACATCGATCGCCCCATCAGCACGATCGCGACCGAGAAGGGGGGCTGCAGGGCGTTGACCGCCCCTGTCCTCGCACCGGTGCGCCATGCCGACGACAATCGTCGGCAACGTGTCGACGATCCGATGCCAACGATCACCGCCTCGCAGCGCGGGGAGATCGCGCTCGCCGGTGCCACGCTCGTCCAGACCGGTTACGGCGAGCGTGATGGGCAGGCGCCGCGCGCGCTTGATCCGGAGAAGCCACTCGGGACCGTCGTCGGGTCTGAGAAGCATGGGCTCGCAGCTGCGACGCTGACTCGCTTCAACGGCGACCGCGTCGGTCAGGATGTTCGCGAACCGCTCGGCACGGTCGTCGCCTCGACACCTAAACACGGGGTGGTGGCGGCGTTCCTCGCGAAGCACTACAGCGAGACGCACGATACCGTCCAGGCGGCCTCGCTGTTCGCGCCCACGCCCACCGTCACCGCGGTTGACCACAACGCGCTCGTCGCTGCGCATCTGACACAATTCAACGGCACCAGCGACGGTCAGCCGGCGGACAAACCCCTCCCGTCGATCACGGCGCACGGGTGGAAGTTCGCCGAGGTGCGCGCGTTCCTGGTGGCGTACTACGGCAACGAGAAGGACGGTGGCACCCTCTTCGACCCGATGCGTACCGTCACATCGAAGGACCGGCTGGGGCTCGTCGCGGTCGAAGGGATCGACTACGAGATCGCCGACATCGGCATGCGGATGCTGGCTCCGCGCGAGCTCTACAACGCCCAGGGATTCCGGCCCGACTATCGGATCGATATCGAGTTCAACGGCAAGCCGCTGACGAAGACCGCGCAGGTGCGGATGGTGGGGAACAGCGTCTGCCCACCGATGGCCGCGGCGCTCATCCGCGCCAACTTCGCCACTGAGCAACGCGCCGAGGTCGCCGCTTAGTGGCCCGGATCCGGACGGTGAAGCCCGAGTTCTGGTCGGACGAGAAGATCGGTCCGCTGAGCCCGTTGACTCGCCTCATCTTCCTTGGGCTCGTTTCCCAAGCCGACGACGCCGGGCGATTGTTGGACAGTCCCCGGCTCCTCAACGGGATTCTGTTCCCCTACACCGATGACGATTGTGTCGAGTCGCTCGACGAGCTTGCCGAGGTGGGTGTCATCCGCCGCGGGACAACGGCGAGCGGTCAACCGGTGATTCAGATCTGCGGATGGAATAAGCACCAGCGTATCGAGAAGCCGAACATGAACGCAGCGCTCGGAGCAGTCGCCGAAGAATCTGCGACCCGTCGCCGACGCATCCCTGACGCTACCAAGACAGCCCTCATCGAGCGAGCCGAGGGCCGCTGTGAGGAATGCAACGTCGAGGTGAAGCTCGGGAAGTCGAACAAATACGACAGCTCGCCGAATTTGGCCGAGATCGACCACATCGTCGCGCTGGCTGACGGCGGAACAGACGAGCCGGAAAACCTTCGCCTGCTTTGCCTTAGCTGCAATCGCCGTAAGGCAGGACGCGACTTGTCCGCGAGGAATCGCCGACAAGTCGGCGATGCGTCTGCGACAAGTAACCTCCCCGACCAACGACCAACGACCAACGATCAACGACCAACGACCAACGATCAACGATCGGGGAGCGAGGAGCGAGCGGCGCGCGACAGCACACCGCGGCCAAACGAACGCCGGTTGCGGGAATTGTTGCCAGCGACCTGCCATGAAGCGCTCCGCCGGGTGCTGCTCGAATCTCACCGCGGGGCAGAAGGTGCCGCGCAGTCGATGCTCCAGATGCTTGACCCGAACGACGGAACCACCGGCCCCGGAGGTCGACCGGTGACACCGGCGGAGCTCGCGACGGCCCTGCAGCAGCTGGCCGGCATGCCCAATCCCGGGTGGAATGGCGGGAACTACGTCCGGAAGGCGATCCAGACGATGCGCGCGACGCCATCGACCGCCGCAACGCCTGGCGCCGACCCCATCCTGGACATGGCCGAAGAGATCAAGCGGAAGCAGGCTGGCTATGCAGCTTGACGAGTTGCCGATGGGATTTGTGCGCGAGCAGGTTGCGCGGCTGGCGGCGGCGTTCGGCGGCAAGCCTGCTGCCGAGCTCGCGGCATTCGCGGTGGAACTGCAACGGGCGACGCACAACTGGACGACCGGCGAGCTCTTCAACGCCATCACGTCATCGATCCAGTCGAGCGATCACTTCCCCCGGATCAAGGTGATCAAGCTCCATCGCGCCGCGCGCGAGACGCCACAGAAAGCGCAGGGGTCCTTCGACGTCTGCAACGAGTGCGGGCGGCACACGTATTACGCCGGGTTCGAATTCCCCGACGGCACGGTAAAGCCGCGGCTTCGCTGCGACTGCCCACACGCCGGCGCGGGATGGGAGACGGAGAAGGCAAAGGCGTACGTCGAGCAGGACAAGGTGCTACTCGCCGCTGGGTTCGGCACACCGCCGGATCGCGAGGAGTTCAGCGCGTGAATCAGGCCTACCTCGACTTCCTCCGCGCCAAGGCCGTCGCCGCGCCGCAGTTCGGCCGCGGCGATGAGCCTGGTCAGGCGAATGCCCTGCTGAAGGGACATCAGCGGGCGATTGTCGAATGGGCGGTTGGCGGCGGACGGCGGGCGATCTTCGCGTCGTTCGGACTGGGCAAGACACTCATGCAGCTCGAGACGATTCGACTGACACTAAATCCTGACGAGCGCGGGCTCATCATCTGCCCGCTGGGTGTGCGCGCCGAGTTCGCGAAGGATGCTGCGATGCTCGGCGCGGCCGCGACGTTCGTTCGCACTTCGGCCCACGTTGCCGGTCCGGGGATCTATATCACGAACTATGAGAGTGTGCGTGAGGGAAAGATCGACCCTGCCCTCTTCACGGCGATTAGCCTGGATGAAGCCGCGATCCTTCGCGGCATGGGCGGGACGAAGACGTTCCGCGAATTCATGCGGCTCTTCGAGCACACACCGTTCCGGTTCGTGGCCACGGCGACACCGAGCCCGAATGACTACATCGAGTTCCTCTCCTACGCCGCATTCCTCGGCATCATGGATATCGGCGAGGCGAAGACTCGGTTCTTCCAGCGGAACAGCGAGAAGGCCGACGAGCTCACCATCCTGCCGCACAAGGAAGACGAGTTCTGGGCGTGGGTTGCCTCCTGGGCGGTGGTGATCCTCCGGCCTTCAGACCTCGGATTCTCCGACGAGGGGTATGAACTGCCCGCGCTCGACGTGAAGTGGCACTGCGTCACGCCGGCGGTCGATGATCATGGGACCGAGTATGACGGCCAGGGAAAACTGCTGCGCGATGCGTCGCTCGGGGTACAGCAGGCCGCGGCCGAGAAGCGCCTTTCCCTTCCCGCTCGCGTCGCTGAGGTCGGGCGGCTCGTTGATTCGCGGCCGGGCGACCACGTCATCGTCTGGCACGATCTCGAATCGGAGCGTCATGCCATCACGTCCTCGATCGAGGGCATTGAGGCCGTCTATGGCTCACAGGATCTGGACGAGCGGGAAGACCTCGTCGCGGCATTCGCCGAGGGCCGTCTCGCGCGCCTCGCCGCGAAGCCGGTCATGCTCGGCGCCGGATGCAACCTGCAGCGCCATTGCCACTGGGCGATCTTCGCCGGGATCGGCTTCAAGTTCCGCGACTTCATCCAGGCGATTCACCGGATCCACCGCTTCCTCCAGCCGCAGCAGGTCACGATCGACATCATCTATTCCGATGCCGAAGCCGAGATCGTCCGCGACCTGCAGGCGAAATGGCGCCGGCACGATGCGATGATGGAGCGGATGTCGGCGCTGATGCGGGAATGCGGACTCGGCGGAGAACTGGCCCGAGCGCGGCTGCAGCGGTCGATCGGGTGTGAACGGAAGGAAGAACGCGGCAAGCAGTTCGTGGCGGTGCTGAATGATTGCGTCGACGAGACAACCGCGATGCCGGACGCATCGGTCGACCTGATCATCACGTCGATCCCGTTCGGGACGCAGTACGAGTACACGCCGTCCTACAACGACTTCGGCCACACCGACGACGACGAGCACTTCTTCCGGCAGATGGACTTCCTCTCGCCGCAGCTGCTCCGAGTACTCCAGCCGGGCCGAGTGATGGCGGTCCACGTGAAGGACCGGATCCGGCCCGGGAGCCTCGACGGGCTCGGCTTCCAGACTGCTAGTCCGTTCCACGCCGAGTGCATCCTCCACTACCGGCGCCACGGGTTCGCGTACCTCGGCATGATCACGGTCGTCACCGACGTTGTGCGGGAGAACAACCAGACCTACCGGCTCGGCTATTCTGAGCAATGCAAGGACGGCTCCCGGATGGGCGTCGGGATGCCGGAATATGTCCTGCTCTTCCGGAAGCCGCCGACGGATGCCAGCAATGGTTACGCGGATCACCGCGTCGTGAAATCGAAGTCGGAGTACTCGCGCGCCCGCTGGCAGGTCGACGCCCATGCGCTCTGGCGCTCGAGTGGCGAACGACTGATCGGCACCGAAGAACTCGTCGGCCTCCCGGCCGAGCAGGTCTTCAAGCGGTACCGGGCCATGTCCTTCGCCACCGTCTACGACCACGAGCGGCACATCGCGATCGGTGAGGCGCTCGAACGAGCGAAGCAGCTGCCGCCCGGCTTCATGCTCCTGCAGCCGCAGAGCCACGACGAGGATGTCTGGTCGGATGTCACCCGGATGCGCACACTCAACGGCGCCCAGGAGGCCGCGGGGCGGGAGAAGCATCTCTGCCCGCTCCAGTTCGACATCGTCGACCGGCTGATCGCCCGGTATTCCAATCCGGACGAGCTGGTCATGGATCCCTTCGGCGGCCTGATGACCGTGCCACTACGCGCGATCGAGATGGGACGGCGAGGCCTCGGGATCGAGCTGGCGCCGCCGTATTTCGCCGATGGTGTCCAGTATCTCCGCGCAGCGGAGGAGAAGATCTCAATGCCAACCCTCTTCGACTTCCTCGACGAGGCTGCGGCATGAGTCTCACTCGTAAGCAAGCCGCGATTCTCGACTTCCTGAAGATCGAGATCGCCCGCAACGGTTTCGCGCCGAGCTACGACGAGATGGTCCGCAGTCTCGGTATCACGGTTGCAACCGTAGCGGAGCACCTGCAAAACTTGGAACGCAAGGGGTATATCCGGCGCGAACGCATGAAGGCCCGGTCGATCGAGATCGTCGACCGTGACGCGATTCGCTGCGCCGTCGATGAAACGATCGATCTCATTCGTCGGAAATGCGACGGCGAGGGTACGGTGCCGTGGGGCGACGGTCGCGCCGACTTCCTGGCACTCGCCGATGAGATTCGGGAGCTGGCCTCGTGATCGACCTCAACGCGCACGCCGACGACGTGGTGCTCACCACCCGAGAGGTCGCGCTATGGCTCGGCATCTCCGTGAAGTCGGTGCGCCGGTTGCCGGTCCGGCCGGTGCCAGTGCGGACGCGCGAGCGGCAATTCCTTGCGGCCGATGTGAAGGCGGCGTATCGTGGGCAGGCGCAGAAGCGCCTGCACCTTCGGAAGATCTCGTGACGCCTCATCGATCCAGCAGCGGCCGCGGTACTCTCCTGATTGACCGGGTCTTCCCGGGCATCGGGCGCGTGCGTCGATCGAGTGGCACCACCGATCAGCGGACATTCAAGGGCATCAACGCGATGCTCACCGAGCTCTACGACAAGGGCCTGCACGGTCCGCTCGAGGCGATTCGCGACGGGAAGCTGCGCGCGGTGGCGGCATACAGCGCTGCGCGCACCAGCTCGGTGGAGAAGCTGCCCGATGCGCCGGCGATGGAGACGCTCTCCGACGCCTGGGCCGACTGGGTGAAGAAGACCACAAATGCCAGCACGCGCCGCCAACGCAACTATGCGTGGACGCACTTCGAAGCGGTGCTCCGCGACGATGCGCCGGTGGCCGGTCTGACGCCGGCGTTGCGCGAACTGCGCGAGACGCTCGAGGACCACGCCCCGGCGTTCAACCGGATCCGGAGTGCCGCCTCGGCTTTCCTGCGCGATCGCGTCGGCCGGCATCACCACCTCTACCTCGACCTCGTGGCGATCCCGGCGCTCGCCGAGGATCCGGCTGAGCGCACCGCGCCGTCGATCGAGCAGGTGATTCGGATCCGGAACCGGCTGACCGGCCACGCGCGGCAGCTCTGGTGGGATCTCTGCCTCACCGGCATGGGACCGGCCGAAATGGATGGCCCCTGGTCGCTGCTGCAGGATCGGATTGAGATCCTCGGCACGAAGCGGAAGGCGCGGGTGCGGATCGTCCCGCGGCTGACGACGCCGGCACGCCGGGCGATGGGGTGGAAGCAGTTCCGGGACCTGATCGAGCCGCTCGGCCTGCAGCGATACGACGGCCGCCGGGCCTTCGCCCGGCTCCTCGAGGACGCCGAGATCCCATTCACCCGGCGCAAGCTCTACATGGGGCACGCCCTGGCGAACGTCACCGACCGGTACGGCCGAGCGGAATTGACCGGGTACGTCGTCCAGGATGCCGAGAAGGTGCTGGCCCGGGTCGCGAAAGCGGAGGCGCTGGTCGAGCAGGAGACGAAGGCGGCGGGGCGGAAGGGGCTGCGTCGCGCATGAGTAGCGCCGTGTCGGTCCCCGAACATCTCCCCGAACAGGCAAACGCCCCCACGGGGATCGTGGAGGCGCATGCCGCTTCAGAATTGAGCTCCCGAGGAGGGACTCGAACCCCCGACCCGCTGATTAACAGTCAGCTGCTCTACCGACTGAGCTACTCGGGAATGCGCCGCGCAGTACCGCGCAACGGCGCGGTCAAAGTAGCTGTTTCGGCTGGCGTTTGGCAGTGTAGGTCACCCCGGCCCGCGGTTGAAGGACACGCCGCCCCTACTGACCTGGTCAGTCTTGGGAGCTAGCCGGCCGTACTCACAGATCCCCGACCAGCCAAGGGGAAAGACGCTCGATTTTGTTGCATCAGGAGACAAAATGAGCAAACGCTCACGAAATTCCACCACATGTGAGTGATCGCTCTTCCACGCCAGCCGGCATACCGGCCAAACTGACGTGAGTTGACAAATCGTAATGGTCGTAAACTATTGCGAAAAAACGAGTTATGAAACATTCCCGCCCTTGGAGAAGGCCGCACGTACGGCTATCTTGGAGCATGCCTTTGGCACCGATTACCGGTCACGAAACAACTCGGAAGGACCTTCTCTCCTCGCTGCAAAACGGGCGGGTGCCGCAGGTCCTGCTGATGACCGGAGCGATCGGAGTTGGCAAGCAACGCCTGGCACTCTGGTTCGCCCAGGTCCTCTTCTGCTCATCGCGCGCCGACGCGCCGTGTGGCCGCTGTTCTGGGTGCACCCGGGTACTGGCGCTCAGCCATCCCGACTTGCACTGGTTCGTTCCGGTACCACGTCCCAAGGCTGGTGACTTCGACAAGCAGATCGACGAAGTCGCCGAATCGATCGAGGCGCTCATCGCGGAACGGCGAGCGGCTCCGTGGTGGGGCCCCGCCGACGGGATGAGTTCGCACGGCGTCGCGTCGGCGCGGCTCCTTCAGCGTCACGCCTCGATGACACCGGTCGAGGGTGGCTGGCGCGTCTTCATCATCGGCGACGCCGAGCGGCTAGTTCCCCAGGAGTCCAGCCCCGAAGCGGCGAATTCGCTCCTCAAACTTCTTGAGGAACCACCGACCCGCACGCTCTGCGTCCTGACCACGTCGGAGCCTGGCCAGATCCTCCCGACGATCCGGTCGCGGTCGGTGCCGGTCAGGCTCGGCCGGCTCACCGACGCCGATGTCCGGAGTTTCCTCGCGGCCCATCGCCCCGACCTCGCCAGCGACGCCGTCGTCACGCGAGCGCGCGGTTCGATCGGCGCTGCGATCGCCACGGCCAGCGACGTCGCCGCCAAGGCGGCGGCGGGAGCTGCGAGCTTTCTCGATGCGATCGAAGCCGGCGGGAGTGCGCCAGTCGAGCGGGCACTCAAGCAGGGCCCTTGGCAGGCTCGGGGCGATTTCACCGCACTCCTCGATGCCCTTGCCGCTGAGCTCTCCCGGCAGGCCCGGCGTGCTGCGGACCATGGTGACCGCGTCTCCCCCGAGGGGCTGGAGTGGCTGACGGCGGCGATCGGGCACGTTTTGATGGCGCGAGAGCGGGCGCAGGGAAATATCAATCCCCAGCTCCTCCTCGCGTCGCTCGCGGACGAGCTCGCCACATCCGGGGCGGCATGACGCTGACGCATCTTGACGAATCGACAGGCCGCCCCCGGATGGTTGATGTCGCCGAGAAGCCGGTGACTGCCCGGCGGGCGGTGGCGGAGGGACGGGTGACGATGTCCAGCGCTGCGTTCGAACAGATCCGCAGCGCAACGGTGGCGAAGGGAGAGTTGCTGACGACCTCCGAGCTTGCCGGCGTGATGGCCGCGAAACGGACCAGCGAATTGATCCCGCTCTGCCACCCGCTGGCGCTCGACCAGGTGACCGTCGAGGCGGAACTGGTCGAGGAGTGGCCTGGCGTCCGGATCATCGCGACAGCGATGGCAACCGCGCGGACCGGAGTCGAAATGGAAGCGTTGACGGCGGTGAGTGTTGCCTGTCTCACCGTGTACGACATGATCAAGAGCGTCGATCGCGGGATGCGGATCGGCGAAATCAGGCTGCTGGAAAAGTCGGGCGGCGCGCGCGGACCGTGGCGCGCCGAAACGAAATGATCCGAGGAGACGCCAGGATGCGACGCTTCTTCGCTCGTATAGCAGTGCTCGTGGTTGGAACAGCAGCGTTCGTTGCGATCGGCGGCGTGTCGACGCTGCTCGCCACGCACAACGCCGTCGCCGCGGCGGCGCAGCCGACGGACACGGTACTCGCCGTGGTGCGGACCCAGCTCGCTGATACCCGGCGCGAACTCGATCGTGCGCACGAGGTTCTCGAATTCTCCTCCCGCTACGGCATTCCCGCCGACCTCTCGGCGCAGATCTACGACATTGCCGTCGCAGAGGGGATCCCCGCGTCGGTAGGCTTTCAGCTGGTCAAGGTCGAGAGCGGATTCCAGAACACAGCCCAGAGCCCGGCGTCGGCGATCGGCCTGACTCAGCTCCGCGTGGCGACTGCGCGAAGCTATGACCCGACCGTCGATCCCAGCGACCTGATGAACGCCAACGTGAATCTCAAGCTTGGATTCCGGTACCTGAAGGATCTGCTGACACGTTTCGATCAGAACCTGCCGCTCGCCCTGGAGGCGTACAACAAGGGGCCGACGTTCGTGTCGGCCCAGCAGGATTCAGGGATGGCTGTTGAGGGGCGCTACTCGAAAGCGGTGATGAGCGGCATTCGTCGCCGCGGCTGAGTTCAGCCCGGCGGGATGCGAAGGGTTTGACCCTCGCGAAGCGCCCTGCTCGCGAGGCCATTGAAAGCGACCAGCTCCGATTTCCGCACGCCGTATCGTTGCGCAATTCCTCCCACTGTTTCGCCACGCTGCACGACATGCACCTTGGTCCTGGCTGACTGAGTGGCTCGGCGCGAGGTATTGGCCGCGACCACACGGCCGCCGGACGTGACCATCGTCCGCCGCGTGACCAGCCGCTGCCCGGTCTTGACCCGATCGGCGCGGCCGAGGCTGTTCTCGCTGCGCAGGCGCGACACCGATATCCCGGCGCGGCGCGCGACCGACGCGATGCTTTCACCGCGACGCACGACGAAGGTGCGGGTCACGGTGCGAATGGTTCGCGGAGGATCTGGCTCATGCAGATCCGCCGCCGACAACGTCGTCGCCGCGGGAAGGTAGAGCGTCGTACCTGGTGCGACCCATCGACCGCGAGCGGCGCGGTTGATCGAGCGGATCGTCTCCGCCGGCACGTGATAGTGGCGTGCGAGCGTCGCCACTGTCTCGCCCGCCTTCACCGTGTGCGGTACGATCGCGCGCCGTTCGCTGTCGGGGAGCGCGGCGTAGGCAGCCTGGATCTGGGCGGCGCTTCCCACCGGCACCCGCACGGGGTATGGACCGTCCGGCGGCGTGACCATCCGCAGGAGGTGCGGATTGAGGTCACGCAGCGCGTCGAGCGTGGTGTCGGCGAGCCGCGCGATCAGGTCGAGACCGGTGCCACCCTCGACCATCACCGAGTCGCGGGAAAATGCCGGGATATCGCTGGCGATCTGGAAGCCGTACTTCTCCGGCTCCTTCGCCACGATCGCGGCGGCGATCAGCTGCGGGACATAGTTCTTGGTCTCGTCACGGATCATCCGGGTGTCGGCGAGCGTGAAGAACGCATCGTCGCTGGTGACATCGACGGAGTCGCTGTCGGCGCCGTCGTTGATCCGATTGAGGCCCCGCCCGACACGACCGGCACCGGCGTTGTATGCCGCGGCCGCGAGATAGTGCGAACCGAAGCGCTGGGTGAGGTCATCGAGATCGCGCGCCGCGGCATCGGTCGACTTGATCGGATCGCGGCGTTCATCGACCCACGAATCGGTCCTGAGTCCATACAGCTTCCCGGTGCCGAGCATGAACTGCCACATGCCCACGGCGTAGGTGCGGCTCACCGCCTCGGGTGAGAACCCTGATTCGATCAGCCCGAGATAGACGAAGTCGCCGGGGAGCTTGTGCGCCGCGAATTCCGCCCGCGCGAACCCCTCATAGCGTTCCATCCGATCGAGCCAGGTCTGGAAGCGCTGGTGTTCGCGCCCGGCGAAGAAGTCGAGATAGTACTTGACGCGCGGCTGATCCGCGAAGTCGGCGACATTGAGATCCCAACTGACGTGCGCATCGATCGGGACGTCGGGGAGATTCGCCGCCGGCTGATCCTTCTGGAGCGTGTCGAGTGCGGCGGCGTCGCTCGCTGAATCGGCCGCAGCAGCCGCCCGGCTGGTATCGCGCAAGGCGTTCGTCGTGTCGGCGTGGGTGACTGGAATTGCCGGAGAGGGCATCGCGCCCGGCAACACTTCGGCGTGCTGCGGACCCGCAGGGAGAGCAGCGACGGCAGCGAGCGTGTCGTGCGCGATGGCAGGCGCCGGGGCCCCGGCCGGGGGCGCCATCGACCGGCCTCCGCATGCTGCGAGACCCACAAGAGCTGCAGGCATCCATCGATGCATTGCTCTGCTCCTTCCGATTGGCATGCCTGAGAAGAGCCGCCCATGCGCCCAGCAGGGATCGAACCTGCGACCTGTCGCTTAAAAGGCGATTGCTCTACCGGCTGAGCTATGGGCGCCCGGGATGATTCTAACCGCCCCGGTCGCCCTGGGTGAAGTTGCGCGGGTAAACCCGCTCAGTGTGGTGACGGCGCGAGGGTGAAGACGAGCCAGTCGCCCTGTTTCCGCCGCGGCGCCGCTGTGACGCTATCGAGTGACGATACCGGTATCGCGGAGACCACCATGATCCGTGCTTTCCCGAGCCGTCGCCGGGTCCGCGCAACGGTTCCGTCGCCGAAATCGGAGTGGAAATCTCCGTTGAACTGGATGACCAGCGCATGACGATCGTCGCGTACGGCCTGCGCGATCGACTCGGCCATCGTTTCGTCCTTCACGCATTGTGCCTGGTAAAACCGCGATGTCATCGCGGCGAGTTCCCCTGGTGGCGGCGCCGGTCCGGTTCCCATCGGATGCGTACCCATCGCCGCGACGAAACGCGTGAAGTAATTGTCATGTTCCGGACAGTCAAACTCCGCTGCAGCCCATCGCCGGGTCGAATCGGCGAGTCTGGTGATCGTGCCGAGGCCGCCAGCCGATACCGAGCCCGCCATCCGACGCGGAATATTTGCTGCCACGACGGGCCAGCGATGCGCCCTGGCGAATTCCACCAGCGGCCGGTAATCGGTCCGGTAGTTCGGCCACGGGCGGCCCTGGCTGAGAAACGATTCTTCCGGGATGCGGCCCGCCAGATACTGATCGAGTATCGGCTGAACGTCGCGTTCGAACATCTCGAGCGATATGATCACCTGATCACGTCGCCGGGCCACCGCCTCCAGGAGGGCGAGTTCCATCCGATGGGTGCCGGGGTCGTCGTGCTGCTCGCCGAAGAAGACGACGTCGGATGTCGCTGCAGCGGCAGCGAGCGACTCGAAATCGCTGAACCGCTTGTGCCGCGAATCGTAGACCCGCTGGGGCGTCCACATTTCGCCGCGGACCGTGTCGATCGGCTGCTGCGCCAGCGCCGTGATCAGGGCCAGCGCAATCAATCTTCGATCCCGTCGAACAGTTCACGCTGGCCGAGCGCGGTGTCGCAGAAGAGCACCCGGTGATGTGGCGTGAGTCCGTGGATGCGCAGCGCCGCGACGTGTTCCCGCGTGGCATACCCGACGTTCGTCTGCCAGCCGTACCCCGGCCGACGCGTGGCGAGCGCCCTCATCAGACGGTCACGGGCAACCTTGGCGATCAACGACGCCGCAGCAATGGCGTGGCAATGGGCGTCGCCCTGGACCAGGGCGTCGTGGTCCTCGTTCAACTCCGGCATCCGAAGGCCGTCGATGACGATCCGCGTTTCGGTCCCCGCGGCGAGTCGCGTGCGGCACCGCGCCAGCGCACGACGCATCGCGAGCGCGGTCGCGCGCCGGATGTTGTCGCGGGCAATCTCGCGGACGCTCGCGGCACCGAGGCCGAACGCAAGCGCTTCCCGGCGAATCCGGAGGGCGAGCTTGCTGCGTTCGTCGTGATCGGGGACCTGCTTGGAATCGCGGACACCGCGGATACCGCGATGTTGCACCGGAAAGCAGACCGCCGCGGCGACCACCGGTCCCGCCAGCGGTCCGCGACCGACTTCATCGATTCCGATCAGGAGGTTGCCCGATGCCCATGCGAGCCGTTCGTACCGGAGTGGAGGCATCGACGGCAAGATAGAGCCGAAAACAGAAAAGGGAAAAGGCTGGGCCTCTTCCCTTTTCGATCAGGACCGACGCGTCGGTGTCGTGCTAGTCGCGGTCTTCGGTGATGCGCGACTTCTTGCCGCTGAGGCGGCGGAGATAGTACAGCTTGGCCCGGCGAACCCGGCCGCGGCGCATCACCTCGATCGAGGCATACATCGGCGAGTGCACCGGGAAGACGCGCTCCACGCCGACCCCGGCCGACACCTTGCGCACGGTGATGGTTTCGTTGATGCCGCCGCCGCGCCGCGCGATCACGACCCCCTCATACGCCTGCAACCGCTCCTTGTCCCCTTCGCGCACGCGGACCATTACCTTGATCGTGTCGCCGGAGTCGAACGTCGGGACATCAGTCCGCAGCCCTTCGCGCGAAATCTTGTCGAGCAATTCCATCCCCATCGTCATCTCCCTGCGCATCTCGCGCGTTGGTGGTCAGGACTTCGCATCACTGTCGTGATGCTCCGTTGCCATGTGCGCCGCCCAGAGATCGGGGCGCCGCATCTTCGTCAATTCCTCTGCCTGCTGCTGCCGCCACGCCGCAATCGCCGCGTGGTTTCCCGAGAGAAGCACCTCGGGGACCTTCTTTCCCCGGACGTCGGCCGGCCTGGTGTAGCTCGGCGCGCTCAACAATCCGTCGTAGTGCGAATCGGAGCTGGCCGATTCGTGATCGCCGATCGCACCGGGAAGGAGCCGGACGATCGCATCGACGATGCACAGCGCCGCCGGTTCACCACCCGAAAGGACGAAGTCTCCGAGCGAGACCTCGTCGGCGCCGAGAAGATCGACCACGCGCTGGTCGATGTCCTTGTAGTGCCCGCAGAGGAGGGTCAGCTGTTCACCCAGCGACCATCGCACCGCGTCATCGTGCCCGAATCGCCGTCCGCGCGCCGACATCACCACCACCGGCTGCGGACTGCCGAGACTCTCCACCGCTTCCAGATATGGCTCGGCGCGGAGGACCATTCCCGCACCCCCGCCAAATGGGTAATCATCAACCGTCAAATGACGGTCATGGGTGAAGTCCCGCAGCTGCACCAGCCGGTACTGCACCGTCCCCCGCTCGGCCGCGCGTCCCGGAATGCTCGTCGCCAGATACGGCGCCAGCGCTTCCGGAAAAAGCGTCACGACGTTGATCGTGAGCGCCATACTAGTCGAGCAACCCTTCCGGCACCGTGACGATCAGTTGCCGCGCCGCGCGGTCGACGTGCTTCACATATTCGCCGCGAAACGGGAGCAGGAATTCGCGTTTCGGCCCCTGCACTTCGATCGTCGGCCCCTGCGGCAGCTCGTAGACCTCGCTCACCAGCCCGAGGGGTTCGCCCGCCTCGTCGCGCACCGACCATCCCACCAGCTCCTGCTGGTAGACTTCGCCTTCTTCGAGCGGCGCGAGTTGGTCGCGTGGCACCGCAAGAAAGAGCTGCCGCAATCCGTCGACCGCTTCGCGCCGATCGAGACCGCGGAACTTCACCAGGCATTCGCGGTGATAGATCCGCGCCGATTCGATCACGACCTCGTCGACGAGGTCTCCCGCCAGATCCCGCAGCTGCATCGCGCGACCGGTGACGAAGACATCGGCCGGATCGTCGGTCAGCGGGAAGATCGCGAGTTCACCCTTCAATCCGTGCGGCTTGCGCACCCGGCCGACGACAATCGGCGGCGGTGCCGCGTCGGACATCGAGGTTAGACGCCCGCCTTCTTGAGGAGCGACGCGACCGTCTCGGTCGGCGTGGCGCCCTTGGCGATCCACTCGCGCGCCTTTTCCACGTCGACAGTGAACGGATCCTTGTCGCTCTTGGGGCGATACGATCCGATCGTCTCGATGAATCGGCCGTCCCGCGGCGATTCCTTGTCGGCGATCACAATGCGATACATCGGAACGCTCTTGCGCCCTTCGCGGCGCAGCCTGATGCGAACTGCCATGACACTCCTCACGGTCCTGCGGTTCAGCGCGGGGGGAACGACCGTCCGCCGAAGGGCATTTTCATCCCCGGCTTTCCCGCGACCTTCATGAACTTCTGCATCTGCTTGAACTGCGCCAGCAACTGATTCACTTCCTGCACGGTGCGTCCCGATCCCCGGGCGACGCGCGCGCGGCGCGAGCCGTTCATCAGGTCGGGATCGCTCCGTTCGCGCCGCGTCATCGACAGGACGATCGCCTCGACGTGCTTGAGGCGTTTCTCGTCGAGATTGGCACCCTTGAGCATCGCCGGGTTCACACCCGGCAGCATGCCGAGGATGTTCTTCATCGGCCCGAGCTTCTGCATCTGGCGCATTGCGGCGAGAAAATCCTCGAGGTCGAGTCCGCGCTTCGAGGTCGCCTTGCGCGCCAGCTTCTTCGCTTCGTCTTCGTCGACGTTCTGCTGCGCCTTCTCCACCAGCGACAGGACGTCGCCCTGCTGGAGAATCCGCCCCGCCATGCGGTCGGGATGGAACGGCTCGAGCCCGTCGAGCGTCTCGCCGGTGCCGATGAACTTGATCGGCGCGTGCGTCACCCCGTAGATCGAGAGCGCCGCACCACCGCGCGCGTCGCCGTCCATCTTGGTGAGGATCACGCCGGTGACGCCCAGGGCATCGTGAAATCCGCGCGCGATCCGCACCGCATCCTGGCCGGTCATTCCGTCGGCCACCAGCAGGATCTCGTGCGGCTTCACTGCCTCCTTGAGCCGCACCAACTCCTGCATCATCTCGGCATCGATCTGCAGCCGGCCGGCGGTATCGACGATCACCGTCCGCGCCCGTGCCTTCGATGCCGCATCCATCCCGCGGCGCACGATGCCGATCACGTCGGTCGCGCCGGCTTCGCCGTACACCCCGACGTCGACCTGCCGCCCAAGGGTCTCGAGCTGTTCGACAGCGGCGGGGCGGTACACATCCGCCGCGACCAGATACGGCGCCTTCTGCTCCGCCTTGAGACGCCGTGCCAGCTTGCCGGCGGTCGTCGTCTTGCCGCTTCCCTGCAACCCGACCATCAGGATCACGGTCGGCGGCACCGAGGCGAATGCCAGAGGCGCCTGTTTCTCGCCGAGCAGCGCGACCAACTCGTCGTAGACGATCTTGACCAGCTGCTGCCCCGGCCGGACCGCCTTCAAGACCTCTTCGCCAACGGCCTTCGCTTCGACCCGTTCGAGAAACTCGCGGGTCAGCTCGAACGAGACGTCGGCCTCGAGAAGGACGCGGCGGATGTCGCGCAGCCCCTCCTTCACCGCTGCTTCCGTGAGGACGCCGCGGCCGGTGAGGCGCCGCAGGGTATCCGTCAGCTTGGAAGACAGCTCGTCGAACATAGCCTTCAAAGATAAGCGGGGCTTGCGGTTGGCGGCTACTGGCCGGTCGGCGCCTCGATCTGGGCCCTGGGGAGGGAGGTCCAGCGAGCCCAGCCGGTCGGCGCGACAACGACCCGGACCGTGGGGCGGGTGGATCCGGGGAGGGTATCGACGGCAATCCGGTATCCCGGGCGGTGGTGGGACGCGAGGGGGGTGGCGATCTGGTCGTGGAACTGCAACGCGAATCGCGGCGCGTCCCAAGTGGTCACCCAGACCAGCGCCGGACCCGCGGGAGACCGATAGACGCGAAGCCGGTCGCCCGCCCAGCCGATCGCGGGATCGGTCCGGGGACTGGTGGCGCCCACCACCACGGCACGGAGGAGGTCGATGTCGAATTCGCCAAAGGTGTCGTCGAAGATCACGCCGGCGGTGTCGTCGGTGAACCGGACCCGGACCGGCCGCTCACCGGCGGCGTACCGGTCGGAATGGAGGATCTGCTCGGTCGATTGCGGCATCGCGGTGTTGAACGGCACGGTGCCGGGATGATTCTTGTCGTACCAGCGCATGAAATCCGCGCCCGCGACGTACGGGAAGGTCAACTCCTCGCGGATCACCATTGGTGCGCGCGCGTAGACGGTCGTTCCGGTCTGCTGCTGCTCGAGCTGGTCGCGAAAGGTCGCCCAAAATCCATCGTTGTTGACGATGTCCATCCCCGGCGCCATGACCACGAGCGAGACCAATGTCGCCTGCCCTTCGAGCACGGCCTGTGCGGCGGATTGACGGTCGGCATTGGTCGAATCGCGGAGGATCGAATCGAGCGCGAGATACTGTCCCTGCAGCGCATGCACCAGTTCGTGCGCCAGCACCAGGCGCAACTGCGCCGGGTCGGTTCCCTGGATCGCGAAGAAGGTCGTCGAATCGGGGTCGTAGAATCCGGCGATCTGCTCGGTATACAGATCGAGGAAGAGCTGCCGGAGGTCAACGGAATCGGGGAGCATGCCGAGAAGGCGGTACGTCGCCGCGATCCCTTCGAGCTTCGCCGGCGGGAGTTCGCGCGCCATCTTGGCGATCAGATATGCATGAATCTGCTCGCGGGTGCGGATGGCAGACCTGGGCGTCGCCTTGAACGCGAGGCCGGTCGCCTTTGACACCACCGGGAGCAGCGAATCGACCAGCGCGCCCAATTGGCGGTCACTCACCGCCTGTGCCGAGGGAGACGCCCCGCGACAGGCCACGACCAGGACGGCAACGAGGAAGAGCGGTCGCCAGCGGTTCATCGCCACATCCCTTCGTACCAGGTGATCAGTGCGGGTCCGGCAATCCAGCACGCCGCGGCGCCGATCGCGAGGAAGATCCCGAATGGTACCAGTTTCTCGCGCCCGGCGAGCTTGAACGGGAGAAAGATCAGCGTGCCGAGGAGCGCACCCAGAAAAAGTGTGAGGAAAACGCCCTGCCATCCGAGAAATGCACCGATCATCGCCATCATCTTGATGTCGCCGCCGCCCATGGCATCCTTGCCGAACGCCTTGGCCCCGAGCCATGCCACGATCCAGAGCAATGCGAATCCGACGATCGCGCCGAGCACCGACTGCGGCCATGGGAGGGCATGGAGATTGGCGGGGTGTCCATTCCACCCGGCGGCGACGGCCAGCAGCAAGCCGATGACCGCGCCGCCGACCGAAAACTCGTCGGGAATGATGTATTCGCGCGCATCGGTCACCGCGATGCCGAGGAGCAGCGTGCCGAAGACGGCGGCACGAAGCGCTTCGAGGTCCACGCCGTACGCCCACGCCGCGACGATCCAGATCACGCCAACGGTCAGTTCGACCAGCGGATAGCGCCACGGAATGGGCAAGGCACAGTGACGGCAGCGGGCCCGGAGCACCAGCCACGACGCGACGGGAATGTTGTCGTACCAGGCGATGAGGCTGTGACATTGCGGACAGCGCGAGCGCGGTGCGACAACGGATTCGAGCGCGGGCCAGCGCACGATGCAGACATTGAGGAACGACCCGAAGAGGAGTCCGAGCGCGCCGGCGAGGATAATCAACGCGGTGTTCGGATTCACCGCGTCACCTCATACAGCGCAATGCCGGCTGCAGTCGCCACGTTGAGCGATTCGGTGCCGGGCCGCAACGGAATGGTGACCTGTCGCGTCGCGTGCGCGAGGAGCGAGGGATGCAGCCCCGCCCCTTCGTTGCCCAGGAGAAGGACGATCGGTTGATCGCTTCGGGTCGTTGCGAGCGGAACGCCCTCCATCGTCATCGCCCAGAGGATGGCGCGCCACCGCGTGATGCTGTCGATGAATGCCGTTTCCGAAAGATGCAGATGCGGCAGGGTGAAGAGTGCGCCCATCGCGCCACGCACCACCTTCGGATTGGACAGATCCGCGGTCCCCGGAAGCGCAACGAGCCCCGCGGCACCAAACGCGCGCGCCGTCCGGGCGATGGTGCCGACGTTGCCGGGATCCTGGACGCCATCGAGCACCACGAGCGGTTGCCCGTTCCGGGGCGCGAGCGCTTCGATCGGCCAGGTCGGAACGGTGTAGACGGCGACGACGCCCTGCGGATGTTCGGTGGCGGCGAGATCGGCAAGCTCGTGATCGGCGACCTCCTCGAGCTGCACGCCGCCACGCACCAGCGATGCCCGCAATCGGGCGCCGCGCTCCGTCCCGGCGAGCGCCGGCGAAACGATCGCGCCCTTGCAGGCGGCGTTCGCCGCAAGCATTTCTTCGACCAGCCGGATTCCCTCGGCGAGGGCGAGCCCCCGTCGTTCCCGCCCCTTGCGGCGGTGCAGATCACGAATCGCGGTCACCAGGGCCATGAGTCCGGAGGTAGCATGTCATATGGGAAACGGATGATTGCGCTCACCATCGCCGGCTCGGATTCGGGCGGCGGCGCCGGAATCCAGGCCGATCTCAAGACCTTCGCCGCGTTCGGCTGCTACGGGACGTCGGTCGTGACGGCGGTGACCGCGCAAAATACCCTCGGTGTGCACGCCGTTCATCCCATCCCGGCCGAGATCGTCGCGGCACAGCTGACCGCCCTGGCCACCGACCTTCCCCCGGAAGCATGCAAGTCCGGGATGCTGGCAACGCGGGAAGTCGTCGAGGAGGTCGCGTCGGCGATCAGTACCCGGTCGTGGAGGAACTACGTGCTCGACCCGGTGATCGTCTCGACGTCGGGGCGGGTCCTTCTCGCCGCCGACGGCGTGGACGCGATGTGCCAGCGGCTGATTCCGCTTGCCGCGTGCGTCACGCCGAATCTCGATGAAGCGGAGACGCTCACCGGCCTCGCCGTGCGCGACCCCGACTCGATGGCCGAGGCCGGCGTCGCGATTCTCGATCTCGGCGCGCGCGCGGTGCTGGTCAAGGGCGGGCACCTCGACAGCGACATCGTGGTGGATGTACTGGTCACTGCACACGGCACGAGGCGATTCACACGCAGCCGGGTCTCGAGCACCGCCACGCACGGCACCGGTTGCACACTCTCCGCCGCGATGACGGCGCAGCTCGCCCTCGGTGTTCGCCTGGAGGAGGCGGTCCCTGCGGCGATCGATTTCGTGCAGAAGGCGATGCGTGCGGCTCCCGGGATCGGCAGCGGCCACGGACCGATGTGGCACGACCCGGTCAGCTGAGGCCGGCCCCGGATCAGAGCGCCGCGACGACGCCTTCGACCAGCGTCGCCAGCTTCACCGCCACCTGATTGGCGACATCCATCACTTCGGCGTGATGTAGTGGCGCCATGCCGATCCCGGCCGCGGGATTGGTGATTGTCGAGATGCCGAGCACCCGCATGCCGCGTGCGCGCGCCACGATGACTTCGGGGGCGGTGCTCATGCCGACTGCATCCGCCCCGAGTCGTTCGAGCATGCGGATTTCGGCCGGCGTTTCGTAGGTAGGGCCGAGGAGTGCCGCGTAGACACCTTCGCCGAGCGCGATGCCATGCTGTACCGCGACCTGATGCGCCAGTTTGCGCAAGTCTGCGTCGTACGCCACGGTCATGTCGGGAAAGCGAGTCTCGCCGGGGAGGACTTCTCCCTCGAGCGGATTGCGGCCGGTGAGATTGATGTGATCGCAGATCGCCATGAGCGTCCCCGGCGCGAAGGCGCGACGAATGCCGCCGGCGGCGTTGGTGACGATCAGCGTCTTCGCGCCGAGTGCAGCCATGACGCGAACCGGCAGCGCCGAGACGTGCGCGGCGTGCCCTTCGTACATGTGAAAGCGACCGCTTTGCAACACCACGTTGACGCCGGCGAGCGTGCCGGCGATCAACTCGCCCTTGTGCCCCTGGACCGTCGGGACATGAAATCCCGGAATCTCCCCATACGGGATTCGTCGCGGCGCCTCAACGCGATCGCCGAGACCACCGAGGCCGCTGCCGAGCACGATGGCGACCTCCGGCGTGACGCCGTCGAGCCGCGGGCGGACGGCGTCGACGGCGCGCGCGATGGCATCGGTGCCGGCGCCGGCGCTCACATCAGGATCCCGGCGATCGCCGCCGAGAGGAAGTTGGCGAGCGTTCCGGCAAGCATGGCGCGGAAGCCGAGTCGCGCCAGATCACTCTTGCGATCGGGGACGAGTGCGCCGATACCGCCGATCTGGATGCCGATTGAGGAGAAATTCGCAAAGCCTGCGAGTGCGAATGACGCGATCGTGAACGACCGTGGATCGAGGGTTCCCTTCATCGGACCGAGTTGCGAGAAAGCGATGAATTCATTGAGGACCGCGCGGGTCCCGAGGAGACCGCCGACTGCGCCGCTGTCCTTCCACGGGACACCAAGCACCCAGGCGACCGGGCGGCCGACCCACGACAGGACGGTCTGCATGTCGCCGGGGAACCACGCCGCGAGATTGGTGTGCACCCATCCCATCCCGCCATTGATCAGTGCAATGATCGCGATGAATGACACCAGCATCGCGATGACGTTGAGCATCAGATGCAGCCCTTCGCCGGTGCCGCGTGCTGCCGCGTCGAGGAGGTTGACGTCGGTCTTGGGAATGTCGATGCGCGTCGTTCCCGATGTTTCAGGCACGGCTGTTTCGGGCTCGAAGAGCTTGGCCATCATGATCGTTCCCGGCGCGGTCATGATCACCGCGCTGAGGAGGTGGCGCGCCTCGACGCCGAAGGCGATGTACGCCGCCATGATCGACCCGGAGACGTGCGCCATCCCGGCGGTCATCACCGTCATCAACTCCGATTGCGTCATCCCCGGGAGGAACGGCCGGATGGTGAGCGGGGCTTCGGTCTGGCCCATGAAGATCGATGCGCCGACGTTGAGCGATTCGGCGCCGCTGGTGCCGAGAAAGCGCGTCATCACCGACGCCGCGGCGCGGACCACCACCTGCATGATGCCGAGATAGTAGAGGATCGCGAAGAGCGCGGAGATGAAGATGATCGACGGGAGAATCTGGAAGGCGAAGATCACGCCGGCCTTGGAGTCGGCCTTGCCGAGATCGCCGAAGACGAACTCGGATCCGGCGTAGGAGAAGTGCAGGATCGCGGTGATCGCATCGCCGAGATGCTTGAAGAGATCGGTGCCAAACGGCACGCGGAGGACGAAGATCGCGAAGAGGAGCTGCAATCCGAGTCCCCATCCGACGGTCTTCCACCGGATCGCCTTGCGGTTGCGCGACATCAGGAACGCGAGTCCGAGAATCAGCGCGATCCCGAGGAAGCCGACCGACCGCGCAGCGAGCGACACCGGTACTGCGACCGGGGCCGGCGC
Organism: Gemmatimonadales bacterium; assembly: GCA_036500345.1. Classification (NCBI taxonomy): domain Bacteria; kingdom Pseudomonadati; phylum Gemmatimonadota; class Gemmatimonadia; order Gemmatimonadales; species Gemmatimonadales bacterium. Next base: position 23,731 of record DASYCE010000004.1, read on the forward strand.
CGGACCATTCGCCAGTTGCGTCGCCTGTGCGGACAGTGTTGCGAGGCCGCGCCCCGCGGCGCCGGGGAGGAGCCAGCCGGCGGCGATAGCGACGCCGATGCCGGCGAGCGCGATGGCAAACGAGGCGCGAGGGGGAAGCTTCATCGGGACTCCGCCGCGGCCGCGCCGCGGATCAGGAAAGGCTCGCCATCGTGGCCCGCGCCCGCGCGGCAATGGCGCGCCGCTCCGGCAAGGGGAGAAATGCGTGCTCGAAGGCCGTCAGCGCCATCGTTTCGAGTTCGTGCCGTGCAAAGGAGAGTGCGTCGTGGGCGGTGACGTATTCGTCGGTCAATGACACGCCGCTCATCAACCAGGAATCGGTGCAGAGCGTCACCGCGACGCCGTCGTCATAATAACGTCGAACCGGATGGACCGCTGCCCGGTCCACGACACGCGTCTGCACGTTGCTGGTGATGTTGACTTCGACGCAAATCTCGCGATCGCGCACGTAGGCGAGCAGCGCCGGATTCTCGAACAGTCTCGTCCCGTGTCCGATCCGGACGGCGCGACAGGCATGGATCGCCTCGAAGATCGACGGCCACCCCGCGGCCTCACCGGCGTGGACGGTGATGCCGAGCCCGCCGCGCGCGGCAAGGTCGAACGCCTCGCGATGTTTCTCCGGAGGATTCCCCGCTTCCGGGCCGGCGATGTCGAAGCCGACCACACCCGTCCCACGCATCGCCACCGAGTGTTCCGCGATCGCGATCGACACGTCGGGATCGAACTGGCGGAGGGTGCAGTTGATGATCCGCGCCGGCAGGTTGAACTCTGCCGTTCCGCGCGACAGCCCTCGCCACTCCGCGGCGATGACCTGATCCATCGTCAATCCTTGGCGGGTGCTGAGCCGCGGACAATACCGCACTTCGAGATATTGCAGCCCGTCGGCCGCGGCGTCGGCGACCATTTCATACGCCACGCGCTCGATCGCATCGGGAGTCTGCAACAGTGCGATGGTGTATTCGAAGCGCGCGAGGTAGTCCTCGAGACCGCGGGCATCGCTGACCAGCATCCATTGGCCAAGCGCCGCGACATCGGTCGTCGGGAGGGGAACGCCCGCGGTGCGCGCGAGTTCGATCATCGTCGCCGGACGGAGCGAGCCGTCGAGGTGGACGTGGAGTTCCGCCTTCGGCATTCGCTTGAGAAGGTCACGCATCGGCATCGCCACCCGGCCGACGGGCGCTCCGGTTGACCCGGAAGATTGCGCCGGGGACGAGCGGGGCGTCACGGTCCACCGGGACGCCGCGGCCGTCCGTGGCGGACGCGAGGCCCTGGTCGAGTGCCGTCAGGAGGTCGGGGTCGGTGGTCGCAAGGAGCTGGGCCAACGTCCTCCCGGCCGCGACCTGATGGGCGCGGTCGTTGAGAAACACAGGGATGAAATCGGGCATCAGGACGTAAATATCCGGTCACAAGTATCGTTCGAGCAACGGCCAGCGGCTTGCGAGTGTCACGCCGCATGGTGTTCGTTTGGCCGCCCTCCTTTTCGGAGCCGGATTGAGTCACCGCATTCTGGTGGTGGACGACGAAGCCGACATCACTGCCCTGGTCGCCTATCACCTGGCCAAGGCGGGCTATCGCGTGTCGACGGCGGCGAACGGACAGGAGGCGTTGCGAGCCGCGCGCGAAGAACGACCCGACATCGTGGTGCTCGACCTCATGCTCCCGGGAATCCCGGGGTACGAGGTGCTCGCGGAGCTGCGGCGACGGAATGAAACGAGCGACGTCGGGGTGATCCTCCTCACCGCGCGCCGCGACGAGCCCGACCGGATCCAGGGGCTCACCCTCGGCGCCGACGACTACCTCACCAAGCCGTTCTCCCCGGCCGAGCTGGTGCTCCGCGTGCAGGCGCTGCTGCGCCGACTCACCGCACCTGCGGTCGCCGGCGGGTCAACCCTCGTCGCCGGGCCGCTGCTGATCGATCGCGCGGCCCACCGCGTCATCGTGGACGGCCGGGAACTCGGCCTCACCGCCACCGAGTACAAACTGCTGGTGACGCTGGTCGAGCGGCGAGGCCGGGTGCAGGCGCGCTCGCAGCTGCTCGAAACGGTCCTCGATGCGCAACCGGATATCCAGACGCGGACGATCGACATGCATGTGCAGCGTCTTCGCACCAAGCTTGGCGATCACGGCGACCTGGTCGAGACCGTCCGCGGTTTCGGCTACCGCTTCGCCGCCGGCGATCGGAGCGGCAAGACGAAGTGAGGCTCGCCACCCGCCTCGTGCTCGGCACGTTCACCATCGTCATCCTCACGATCGTGGGGCTGGCGTGGCGATCCGACCAGACCATTCCTGCGGTCGTGATCATCGCGCTGGCCATTGCGCTGGTTGTCGCGTGGTTTGCCGGAAGGGCGATCGCCCAACCGCTCGTGGTGCTGTCGGACGCGGCGCGCGACATCGCGGCAGGGGGGACGCCACGATTCCCGCGCTCGGGGATTCCCGAAGTCGACACGCTGGTCGAGGCGTTGCGACGGATGCATCGCGAGCTCGGCGACCGGATGGTCGAACTGCAACAGGAGCGAGTCGGCGGCGGCGCGGTGGTCGATGCAATGGTCGAAGGGGTCATCGCGTCCGACGCGCGCGGGATCATTGTCGCCGCCAATCCTGCCGCGCGGCGACTCCTCGGCTACGGCCCGGACGCCCGGCTCCCGGAATTGCCGTCCCTCTTTCGCGACAAGGTTGCCCGCGATGCAGTCTGGCAGGTCCTCGCCGGTCGGGAGGTTCACGACTGCGAATTCGACCGTGACGGGACGGTCATCGCGATCAACGCCCGCCCGGTGCCGGGACGCGGCGCGGTCCTGGTCCTCCACGATCTGACCGAATTGCGACGCCTGGAGGCGGTGCGGCGCGACTTCGTGGCAAACGTCTCCCATGAACTGAAGACGCCGCTGACATCGATCGCGGGATATGCCGACACGCTGACGGATGCGGAGATCGATCCGGCGCTGCGGCAGAAATTCGTGGCGACGATCCTGAGCAATGCACACCGGATGCAGCGGCTCGTCGACGACCTGCTCGACCTGTCGCTGATCGAATCGGGGCGCTGGAGTCCCGCGGCGCAACGGATCGACGTCGGACTCGCGATTCATGACGCGTGGGCGCCGATGCGTGAGAAGGCGGCCGCACGCGGAGCCGAACTGGCGGTGTCGATTGCACCGGACGCGGACCGGATCTGGGCTGACCCGGAGGCGTTGCGGCAGGTACTGGTGAATCTGGCCGACAATGCCCTCCGATATGTCCCCAGCGGCCGGGGGCGGGTCGAATGTTCGGTCGAGCGGGTCGGCGGCGGGGTGACCGTGAGCGTGGCCGACAACGGCTCCGGCATCGCGAGGGACCACCTCCCGCGGGTGTTTGAGCGGTTCTACCGGGTCGACCCGGCGCGATCTCGTGACGAAGGTGGTACAGGACTGGGACTGGCGATCGTCCGCCATCTGGTAGAAGCTCATGGCGGGTCCGTTGAAGCCGAAAGTGAGTTGCAAGTTGGAACAACAGTGCGATGCTGGTTTCCTGATAGTCCGAGTGGCGATTCCTGAGCCCACGGCCATGGGGCCGAGTCGATGAGCACCACCCTTTCCGAACCGGCGGTCAGACGCGCGTCCGTGCCGGCTGATCTCCGCGATCCGGGGCTCTATCTCAATCGCGAGCTCGCCTGGCTGGAGTTCAATCGCCGGGTGCTGCATGAGGCGCTCGACGCAAGGACGCCGCTGCTCGAGCGAGTGAAGTTCCTCGCGATCTTCTCCAGCAATCTCGACGAGTTCTTCCAGGTCCGCGTTGCCGGCGTTCGTGAACAGGTTGCCGCGCGGCGACTCGAGCGCGTCACCGAACCGCCGCCGCCGAGCCTGCAGCTCAATGCGATCCGCGACGTGGTGCGGAGCCTCGTGACGCAGCACTCCCGCTGCCTGGTCGACGATGTCCTTCCCGCACTCGCGGCGCAGGGAATCCAGATCCATCGCCGGCTCGATGCACTCCCGGTCGCGGAACAGCAACATCTCGCCGCGTATTTCCGGTCGCATGTGTTTCCGGTGATCACGCCGCTCGCGGTCGATCCGGCGCATCCGTTCCCGCACATCTCGAACCTCTCGATCTCGCTGGCGGTGTCGCTGGTCGACCATCTCGGCCAACCGCGCTTTGCCCGGGTCAAGGTTCCGAAGCTGCTGCCGCGGTGGGTTCCGCTCACGATTCCGAATCAGTTCCTCGCGCTCGAGGACCTGATCGGCGCGCATCTCGGCACGCTCTTCCCCGGCGTGGCGATCTCCGGGTGGCACCTTTTCAGGATCACGCGCAACACCGACCTGAATCTCGAACTCGGCGGGCCGAGCGACGAGGCGGACGATCTCCTGGAACTGATCCAGGAGGAGGTCAGCAATCGCAAGTTCGGCGAAGTGGTGCGGCTCGAAGTCCATGCATCGATGCCGCGTGAACTGCGGCAGCGGCTGATCGAGGAATTCAACGACGCCGACGCGGGCGAGGGATTGCCGCTCACAGAGGACGACGTCTTCGAAGTGTCCGGGCCTCTCGACGTCAACGACATGATGTCGATCGCAACGCTCGACGTTCCGGCGCTGCGCGATCCGCCGTTCACGCCATCGACCCCGCGGCGGCTCGCCGAAAACCGCGACCTCTTCGCCGTGATCCGCGAAGGGGACCTGCTGCTGCACCATCCGTACGATTCGTTCCAGACGTCAGTGGAGCGGATGATCGAACTGGCGAGCGAAGATCCCGACGTGCTCGCCATCAAGATCACGCTCTACCGCACCGGCGGCGAGATTGCGCGGTTGCTGGCGCAGGCGGCGGTGCGCGGCAAGCAGGTCGCGGTGCTGATCGAATTGCAGGCGCGGTTCGACGAGGAGAACAATATCAGCTGGGCGCGCCGGTTCGAGGATATCGGCGTGCATGTCAGCTACGGAGTGGCCGGGCTCAAGACCCATGCGAAGGTGCTGTTGATCGTGCGGCGCGAGGGGTCGACGATCCGACGGTACGTACACATCGGCACCGGGAACTACAATCCGCGCACCGCGCGCTTCTACACCGATTTCGGCCTGATGAGCGCCGACCCCGAACTGGGCGCTGATCTGAGCGACCTGTTCAACGTCCTCACCGGCTTTGGCGAACCGATCGGCTATCGCAAGCTGCTGGTGGCACCGCGGTGGATGAAGACGCGCTTCCTCGAATTGATTCATCAGGAGCGGGATGCGGCGCGTGCCGGCGGCGATGGGCGGATCCTCGCCAAGATGAACGCGCTGGTCGACCCCGACATCATCGAGGCGCTCTACCAGGCGTCGATCGCTGGCGTCGAAATCGACCTGATCGTGCGGGGGATCTGCTGTCTTCGCCCGGGGATTCCCGGCGTGAGCGACCGAATCCGGGTGATCTCGATTCTCGGGCGCTTCCTCGAGCATTCGAGGGCATTCGTGTTCGGCAACGGCGGCACGGACAAGGTGTGGATCTCGTCGGCCGACTGGATGCCGCGCAACCTCGATCGCCGCATCGAGGCGGCGGTGCCGATCGAGAATCCCAAGCATCGCGCCGAGATCCGACGGATGCTCGAGACGATGCTGGAGGACAACCGGCAGGCCTGGGACATGCAGCCTGACGGGAGCTACGTGCAGCGCGTCCCGGCGCTGGGCGAATCCGAACACGCCACCCACCGACTCTTCATCGAGCGAGAGCGCTAGGCATTGGTCAGCGTTCCGCGGTGATTCGTCGCACGGCCGCTCCACGCGGCCGTTACGTTGTTACCGTCCTGTGACAGATCCGACACTCTCGCGTGATCCCCCGCGCGCCTATTAGTGCGCGTCCAGGCGAAGGCGCGGCTTTCCTGCCGCTGCGCCCGTTCGCCGAGCGAGGGCCACTCTCAGGCAGGCGGAGGTGTCATGCGTCTTTCCAATGTGTGCCGGGTGATGTGCGCGGCGGTCGTCGGTCTCGGCCTCAACGCGACAGCGGCCCGGGCTCAGGTGTCGGTTGGCGGCGTCGTGTATTCGCAGTTCATGTACGGGTTGAAGGACGACTCGTCGCTGATCGCGACGCGCGGCGCGCCGGCGCACGACAACAATTTCGACGTGACCCGCGCCTACGTGAACGTGACGGGCAAGTTCTCCGATGGCGTGCAGACGCGGATCACGACCGACGTTGATGGCCGCAAGGCGGCGTCAAATCAGCTGAGCATCCGCCTCAAGTACGCGTACGTCGGCTGGACGCCCCAGGGAAGCGCGCTGACGTTCAAGACCGGCCTGATGCAGACGCCGTGGATCGACTACGACGAAGCGGTGTGGGGCTACCGAATGCAGGGGACGACGCTCTTCGACCGGACCTCGTTCATGCCGTCATCGGATTTCGGTCTCGGCGCCGACGGTAACTGGAACAAGGACCAGGTGAACATGCAGGTCGGTGTCTACGACGGCGAAGGGTACAGCAACGCGCCGGGCGACCCGGGCAAGGATGCGTCGGGGCGCGTTTCGGTGCGGCTGGCAAACACCGATCAGGGGGGACGGGTTGGTGGCGTGCGCCTCACCGGGTTTGCCCAGGTGGGATCGGCGACGGGCGGCTCCTCACGCAGCCGGTTCATCGGACAGTTGTCGTACAAGTCGAAGTCGGTGACGCTCGCAGGCGAGTTCGGCGTGCGGCAGGATTCGACCGGCGTGCACACCCCCAAGCAGAAGGGCACTGCGTTCGGCGTGTTCGGTGTGCTCAACATTCCGAAGTCGAAAGCCGCGATCATCGCGCGTTTCGAATCGTTCGACCCCAACACCGACTCGACCTCCAATTCGACGACTGTCGGCAACACCGCGATCGACAAGCAGACTCGCATCATCGCCGGCGTGTCGTATGCGATCTCGCCGAACCTGATGGTGCTCCTCGATGTCGACAACACGACGTTGCAGTACGGCAGCACGAACGCCTTCGACGTCGCGAACAAGAACCTGTTCTTCCACACCCAGTTCACCTTCTGATCACCGATGCCCGCACTTACCTGGAGACTTCAGATGGCAAGAATGCGATGCACGACGTTGGTGGGATCGGTGCTGGCCGCGACTGTGCTGGCGCTGCCGGCGGTGGTCTCCGCCCAGTCACTCAATGGCGCCGGCGGGACGTTCATCACGCCGTTGGCGCAGAAATGGTTTGACGCCTACAACAAGAAGACCGGCGTCCAGATCAACTATCAGTCGATCGGCTCGGGCGGCGGGATTCAGCAGTACACGCAGGGCACGGTCGATTTCGGTGAGTCGGACGGACCGCTCACCGACACGCAGCTTGCCGCAGTGAATGGCAAGGTGATCCACATTCCCGCGACCCTCGGCGCGGTCGTGATGACGTGGAATGTCCCGGCGCTCGGATCGACGAAGCTCAAGTTCGACGGGCCGACGATCGCCAACATCTATCTCGGCAAGATCACCAAGTGGAACGACCCGGCGATCGCCAAGCTCAATCCCGGGGTGAAGCTGCCGAGCGGCGACATCATCGTGGTGCATCGGTCGGAAGGATCGGGGACGACGTACATCTTCACCGATTACCTGGCCAAGGTGTCGCCGGACTGGAAGACGAAGGTTGGCAACGCAGCGTCCGTCAACTGGCCGGTCGGCCTCGGCGGCAAGGGGAGCGAAGGGGTGACGCAGCAGATCAAGCAGGTCGAAGGATCGATCGGCTACGTCGAACTGATCTACGCACTCTCGAACCATCTCGCCTACGCCGATGTCAAGAACGCAGCTGGAAACTTCGTGACACCGTCACTGACGACGGTCACCAATGCGGCCGGAAGTGCCAAGTTCCCGGCAAACACCGATTTCCGGGTGTCGATCACCAATGCGCCGGGTGCGCAGGCGTATCCGATCTCATCGTTTACCTGGTTCCTGGTGCGCCCCGACATGACCGACGCCGGCAAGGCGAAGGCGATGAAGAACTTCCTGGAGTGGATGGTGACTCCGGAAGCCCAGGACATGGCGCCAGCGCTGCAATACGCGCCGCTGCCGAAGGAAGTCATTGCGCTGGAGAAGGTGCGCTTCAAGACACTGACGGCGAACGGCAAGCCGATCATGTAATCGGGGCCACCCGCACCGGTGACCTGGAGCGTGTGCCGGACCGGATGTCCGGCACACGCTCGTTTTCTTGAAGATCGAGCAGTGACGCGCCTGTTACATCGCCGTGACTCGGGGACGCCGAACCCGGTCTAATCTCATGGCGTCATGACAACAGCCACCAATTCTGCGCCTCGAAGCCGCGCCCGCTCCCTGATCGCCACCGCGCGAGGCGACGACATCTTCCGCGGCGTGCTGATCGTGGCGGCGGTGATGGTCCCGGCACTGATTCTCGCGCTGGTCTACATGCTCTGTCGCGGCGCGGCGCCGGCGGTTGCCAAGTTCGGCATCAACTTCGTGTTCACCAGCACCTGGGATCCCGTCGCCGGGGTGTTCGGCGCGTGGCCGATGGTGGTCGGCACGTTGCTGACGTCATTCCTGGCGCTGCTGATCGCGGTGCCGCTTTCGCTCGGCGTGGCGGTGTACCTCACCGAATTCGCGCCGGTCGCGGTCCGGCGTCCGGTGGCAACGGTGATCGAGCTGCTGGCCGCGATCCCCAGCGTGGTGTACGGGCTCTGGGGAATCTTCGTCCTGATCCCGGTGCTGCAGCACACGGTGTTCCCGCTGCTTCGCAGCGTCCTCGGCTTTCTCCCGTTCTTCAGCGGCGCGATCTACGGACCATCGGTCCTGTCGGCGAGCATCATCCTCGCGATCATGGTGATGCCGTTCATCATGTCGGTGGCGCGCGAGGTGTTGCTGGCGGTTCCCAACAGCCAGCGCGAGGCGGCGCTGGGGCTCGGCGCGACGCGCTGGGAAGCGGTCCGGACGGCGATCATCCCGTATTCACGGTCGGGAATCATCGGCGCGATCATCCTCGGCCTTGGCCGCGCGCTTGGTGAGACGATGGCAGTCACGATGCTGATCGGGAACAGCCACGATCTGTCGAAGTCGCTGTTCGCCCCCGGCTATACGATGGCCGCGGCGGTCGCCAACGAATTCAACGAGGCGACGACTCCGATGCACTACTCGGCGCTGACGTATGTGGCGCTGATCCTTTTCGCCATCACGGTCCTGGTGAACGCCGGCGCCCGGCTGCTGATCTGGCGAGTCAGTCGCGGCTCGGTGGCAGGAGGGCGCGGGATATGAATCGTCGCACGCTCCGCCGGTACAAGAGCAACGCGATGGTGGCGTTGATGATCGCCGCGGTGGTGGTCGCGGTTGCACCGCTGCTCTTCATCCTCGGTTCGCTGCTGGTGCGAGGAGCGGGAAGTCTCAATCTCGCCTTCTTCACCAAGCTCCCCGTTCCGCCGGGCGAGACTGGCGGCGGCGTGCTCAACGCCATCGTCGGCACGCTGATCATCGTCGGCATCGCGAGCGTGATCGGTGTCCCGATCGGCGCCGCGGCCGGAATCTTCTGCGCCGAGTACCCGGGGAGCCGCCTGGCGGTGGTGACACGGTTCGTCTCCGACGTGATGAACGGCACGCCGTCGATCGTCGTCGGCGTCTTCGCGTGGACGTTCCTGGTCGCGCGGCAGCATCACTATTCGGGGATGGCAGGGAGCATCGCGCTGGCGATGCTGATGATCCCGATGGTCATGCGCACCACCGAGGAACTGATCAAGCTGGTTCCGAACTCGTTGCGCGAGGCCGCGCTGGCGCTGGGGTATTCGCGGTGGCGCACCACGCTGTCGATCATCCTTCGGACCGCGTTGCCGGGGATCGTCACGGGAACGCTGCTCGCCATCGCGCGGGTTGCCGGCGAGACGGCACCGCTGCTCTTCACCTCGCTCGGCAATCAGTTCCTCACCATGAAACCGGCGCAGCCGATGGCGGCGCTCCCGCTGGTGGTGTTCACCTACGCCACCGGACCGTATCCCGAGTGGCATCGTTTCGCGTGGGCGGCGGCGCTGGTGCTCATCGTCGTCGTGCTGCTGCTCAGCATTGCTGCCCGGATCGCCACCCGCCAGCGCTTCGGAGCGTCGCGTGGCTGAGGGCGTGCCACGGATGCAGACGGTCGGCCTGAACGCGATGTACGGCAAGTTCGCGGCGGTGAGGGATGTCTCCCTCGGGTTCACGGCCAATCAGGTGCATGCGCTGATCGGGCCGTCGGGGTGCGGCAAATCGACGTTCCTGCGCACCCTCAACCGGATGCACGAGATGTCGATCGGCGGGTCGACGACCGGCAAGGTCCTCCTCGACGGTGCAGACGTCTACGGCCCCGACGTCAGCGTTATGCAGTTGCGGCGACGGGTCGGAATGGTGTTCCAGAAGCCGACGCCGTTCCCGACCAAGTCGATCTATGACAACGTCGCCGCGGGGCTGGTGCTCGAGGGGGGACGATCGAGGGCGGAGCTCAATGCAACCGTGGAGCGCTCGTTGCGACGCGCGGCACTCTGGGACGAAGTGAAGGACCGGCTCCACAGCAGCGCCATTGCGCTCTCCGGGGGCCAGCAGCAGCGGCTCTGCCTGGCGCGGACGATCGCGCCCGAACCCGAAGTGATCCTGCTTGACGAGCCAACTGCATCGCTTGATCCCCAGGGGACGCAGCGGATCGAGGAACTGGTGTTCGAGCTGAAGGGCGACTTCACGATCATCATCGTGACGCACAACATGCAGCAGGCGGCCCGCGTTTCCGACACGACGACGTTCTTCTACCTCGGCACGATGATCGAGCACGGGCCGACGAAACAGATCTTCACGACGCCGACCAACGAGCAGACGGAAGCCTATATCACGGGACGGTTCGGATGAGCACTACCCTGGATACCCCAGTCGCGCCGGCGCGGACGCCGGCACCGCGCGTCACCCTCGATCCGCGCCACGCCACGCCGAAGCCGGAAGGGACCGGCGAACTGGCGGTCGAAGTGCGGAACTTCTCGTTCTGGTATGGACAGACGCGGGCGCTTGCCGACGTGTCGCTTACGGTGCCCCGGCGTGCGGTGACGGCGCTGATCGGTCCGTCGGGATGCGGAAAATCGACCTTTCTCCGGTCGATCAACCGGATGAACGATCTGATTGCCGACACGCGAACCATCGGCGAGCTGATTGTCGAGGGGACGTCGGTGTACGGCGATGGGATCGATCTCGTGGCCCACCGTCAGCGGGTCGGCATGGTGTTCCAGCGCCCGAATCCGTTTCCCAAGTCGATCTTCGACAACGTCGCCTACGGGCCAACGCTCAACGCGCTCTGTTCCCGGCGCGACCTTCCCGATCTGGTGGAGCAGTGTCTCCGGCGTGCGGCGCTCTGGGACGAAGTCAGTGACCGCCTCAACGCCCCGGCGACGGGGCTCTCGGGCGGGCAGCAGCAGCGGCTCTGCATCGCACGCGCCCTGGGGAACCGGCCGTCCGTGCTCCTGATGGACGAACCGTGCTCGGCGCTCGATCCCGGCGCCACGCAGAAGGTCGAGGAGTTAATCTTCGAGCTCAAACGTGAGTACACTATCGTGATCGTGACGCACAACATGCAGCAGGCCGCGCGGGTGTCGGATTTCACCGGTTTCTTCGACCGCGGCGGAACGCTGGTCGAGGTCGGCGAGACGCATCAGATGTTCACCAATCCGAGGCACGAACGGACCGAAGCGTATATCACCGGGAGGTTCGGATGAGCGGCGACGCGCCACGACACTTCCACGAGGAACTGGCGCAGGTCAAGTCGCGACTGCTCACCATGTCGGGGGAGGCCGAAGCTGCGCTCGAACTCGCGGTCGAGGCCCTCCTGGAACGAAGCCTCGAAAAGGCGCAGGCGGTCATCGCGGGCGACCGGAACATCGACGATCTCGAAGTGACGATCGAGGAGCAGGTCGTCAACCTGCTGGCGTTGCAGCAGCCGATGGCGCGCGACCTCCGCATGCTCACGTCGGCGCTCAAGATCGCCAACGATCTCGAGCGGGTGGGTGACCACGCGGTCAACATCGCGCAGTCGGTCGAGCGGCTGATGCAGGCGCGGCCGATCACCCCGGAACCCGAGATCATCGAGATGGCGCGGCTGGCGCGCGACATGCTGTCCGACGCCCTCGAGGCGTTCATTCGCGGCGACGCGGCGACCGGGCGCGAAGTCTGCCGCCGGGACGACAAGGTTGACACGCTCCACCGGTCGGTGTTCCGGATCCTCCTGACCTTCATGATGGAGGACCCGCACATGATCAGTGCGGCGATGGAGCTCTTCCTCGTCTCCCGGAATCTGGAACGTGTCGCCGACCTCGCCACCAATATCGGCGAGGATGTCGTCTTCCTGGTGGAAGGCAAATCGATCAAACACCACGCCGAAGACCGGGGAGAATCCGCCGCATGACCGGAACTCCGACCCCACGCGAGCGCATCGGCGCCATCGATGTCGGCTCGAATTCGATCCGCCTCGTCGTGGCGGAGTACGACCCCGAGACCGGCTTCGAAATCATCGATGAAGTGAAGGATCAGCCGCGTCTTGGCACCCGGGTCGAAGAGACGGGCGCCCTCGACCGCGGCGCGATGACCCGCGCCTTCGCGGCGCTCAAGCGGATGAAGGAGGTCGCCGACCGCCGTGGCGTGGCGCGGCTCGCTGCCGTCGCAACCTCGGCGATGCGCGACGCCCGCAACGGCGAGACGTTCGCCCGCCGGGTCGAGCGGCAACTCGGCATTCCGCTCGAGATCATCGGGGGCGACCGCGAGGCGCAGCTCCTCTGGCGGTCGGTGGCGCACCATTTCCGCCTGGAGAACGCGCGTACCCTTGTCGCCGACATCGGCGGTGGCTCGCTCGAACTGATCGGCGCGGTCGACGGGCTGGTTGAGGTGACCGCCTCCCTTCCTCTCGGCGCGGTCCGGCTGACCGAGCAGTTCCTCACCGGCGAACGGCCGATGCGCAAGGAACTCGACGCGCTCCGCAAGCACATTCGCAAGACGCTCCGCAAGACACTCTCCTGGCGCGACTGGAAACAGGCGGTGGTGATTGGTTCAGGCGGGTCTTTCACCAACCTGGCCCGGATTGCTGCAGCGCGCGCCGGCCACCTCGGCAACGCGATCCACGGCACGACGGTCGGAACCGGTGAGGTCGAATCGCTGCTCGAATGGCTGGCCAACAAGTCGCCCGAGCAGCGCGCCCAGGTGCCCGGGCTCAACCCGCAGCGTGCCGACATCATCGTCGCGGGGGTGGCGGTCGCGGCGGAGATGCTGGCGCTGCTCGATGCGCGGGAACTCACGGCGAGTGCGTTCGGGCTCCGCGAAGGCGTGCTGCTCGAGATGACCGGGATCCACGAGCCGGCCCGGCTCAACGATCCGCTGCAGCTGATCCGCGAATTCGTCGATCGCTGCCGCGGTGACCGGCGGCACGTCGAACAGGTGCGCGTCCTGGCGATGGCGCTCTATGAGCAGCTTGCCGCGGCGCTGGGGTGCGGCGTGGACGATGCCGCGTTGCTCGAAGCGGCTGCGCTGCTGCACGATGTGGGTCAGCTGGTGTCGTATCGCAATCACCACAAGCACTCATACCGCTTGATCTCACACGCCGATCGCCTCGGCCTCGACTCGCGGGCTCGCGCGCTGGTGGCGGTGATTTCACGCTACCACCGCAAGCGCGGACCAACGCGCCAGCACGAGGAGTTCAATCGCCTGTCGCCCGAGGATCGTGCCACGGTGCGTCGTGTCAGCGCGCTGCTGCGCGTTGCCGACGGCCTCGATCGCGGGCATACGGCCGCGGTGGAGCGGGTCGCGGTGGCGATCGAGCATGGACGCTGCGTCATTCGCGTCTCGCCCCGGCTGCAGGACGCCGATGTCTCCCTCGAGATCTGGGGTGCGATGCGCAAGGCCGATGTCCTGGCTCGCGAACTGGAGTGTGAGGTGGTCATCATGTCGGCACTCCAGACAGCACGCGCGCCGAAGCGCGCGCCGGAGCGGCGGAGCCGGCGGCGCACCGAGCGGACGAAGCGCAGTCGCCGCGCGGCGGCGGCATAGCCCTGCTACAGCTGCACCACCGTCCGGGCCATTGGCCCCTGAGATCCAACCGCCCGGCGCACCATCCCCCAGACCATTCCACCCCTCAGATGATCCGGAGCAGTACCACGGTGCCGAGCGCGATGAGCTGCCCGGCGATCACGTCCCCGGGGTAGTGCACACCAAGCACCACGCGGCTCCAGCCCACCAGCAGCCCCAGCATCAACAGCGGAATCGCCAGGATTGGGAATGCCAGCGCACAGACGGTGGCGACCGCCAGGCTCGCCGTTGCGTGACCCGATGGGAATGAGAAGCGATCGGGTGCGGCGACCAGCGGCGTTGCCGGGGGCCGCGCGCGATGCACTGACCGCTTGACCAGCTGCACCAGGAGATGCGACGCCGCAAGCGCCTCGCCCGCGTGCCATCCGATGCGTATTGGCCAGAGATGGAGCAGGGGCGGCAGCATCGCGACGCCGATGGTGAACCCCGCGCTCCCCAACTGCGTGACGGCGATCCACCCCCAGCGCGCGACGATGCTGTCGGCGGGGTCAATGACGAGGCGATCAAGCAATCCCCGATCGCGCGCGTCAATCGCGCCGACCCACCGGATGGCGGAGATCATGCCGCCCTCGACGCCTCCAGCGCCACCTGCGGCGCCGGGGAACGCTCCATGGCAAACGCCTCGACGAACGGGCGCCCTGCGTAATTCGCCGGCTGAGCAATGCCGAAGAGCCATGCGATAGTGGCAGGGATATCAAGGAGCGAACTCATCGGCGCGAGTTCGCCGGTCACCACCTGTCCGCCTGCGATGACGATCGGGATGGTGACGTCGAGCGGGTGTCGACTCTCGTGGTTGTGCGTTTCCCTGCCGCCTCCACCATGATCGGCGAAGGCGACGACCACGGTGCCGGGATCGTCAAACGGGTCGAGTACCGCGATCAGGCGGCCGAGTGAGGCATCGAGATCGCGCGCAGCTCCAGCGTATTCGCGCGATGTCCAGCCGTGTGCGTGCCCGGCACGGTCGGCATCCGGCCAGTGCAAAAAGGTGACGCCTCCGTCCGGCGATTGCAGCTGCGGCAATGCGCCATCGAGAATCTCGGCCGCTGTCTGACCGTGAAGGGACAACGTGACGCCGAGATGCTCGGCCATCCGCGCAGCGAGGCCGCGATAGGCGCGCGGAATGTCGTGGATGAAGGCATGGACGGGTCGATCGTGATCCCGCAGCAGACGCGGCAGGAACGTCAGCGGCTGCCGGGGCCGCGGCAGCGCGAATCGATCGCTCTGGATGCCGTGAATCCACGGCGAGACACCGGTGAATAGCGACGTCATCGCCGACGCGGTGATGCTGGGCTGGACCGTGGTCGCTTCGAAGGTGGCGGCGCCGCGCCGCGCCAGCGCATGCAGATTCGGCAACGGAAAGAGCGGTGCGGAATCGGCGCGGAGGCCGTCGAGCACGACCAGAACGACACGGGTGATCCCTTGCGGACTCTCCATCTCCCCTCCGGGGTCAGGTAGCCTCGGAACTCATGGAATGCCGCAGATAAGGATCGATTGCGCCTGCGACAACTCCGCCACGACGACGTACCGGATTGGTCGCACCGGTCGGGCGCTTGATGAGAGGATTTGTGACGTTGCGGTGATCGAACCGTGAGCGAACCACCGCACCTTGCGCCGATGCCGATCTCCGACCGACCTCCGCGGGTGCTCTACTGCACCGATACGTATCCACCACAGCTGAATGGCGTGTCCGTCGTGACAGCGCTTTCCGTGGCCGGCCTCCGGCGCCGTGGGTGGGAAGTGGCGGTGATCGCGCCACGGTATCCGGTACCGGCGTTTGACCCGTTCCAGAGCGACGGACCCGCCGCGCCGCACGACGCCATCACGACGCTGCCGAGCTGTTCCCTGCCGATGTATCCGGATCTCCGGCTCGCGCTTCCGTCACGCCGGGCCGTGGCAACGGTGGTGGAGCAATTCCGCCCGGATCTGGTCCACGCCGCGACCGAGTTTGTGATCGGCCGGATGGGCCAGCGCGAGGCGATCTCGCGTGGCATTCCGGTGGTGTCGTCGTATCACACTGATTTCTCGCGGTACACGGCTGCGTATGGCGTGCCGTGGTTGCGCGAGCCGGTTCAACAGTATCTCCGCCGGTTCCATCTCCGGAGCGACCGGGTCTACACGCCGGGCGCGGCGGCTGTCGACGAACTCCGGCACCTGGGAATTGCGAATGTCGAGCTCTGGGGTCGCGGTGTCGACACCGAGATCTTTCATCCACGCCGTCGCGACCGCACGCTGCGGCAGGCGTATGGATGTGGCGGCGGGGCGGTCCTCTTTCTCCACGTGGGCCGACTCGCCGCGGAGAAGGGTGTCGAGCGGATCATCGGTGCCTTCGCACGCGCGCGAACGCTGGTCGGCTCGGACCGTCAGATTCGGCTGATCATTGCGGGCACCGGCCCGCGCGAACCGTCCCTCCGCGCGCTTGCCGTCGACAGCGGCATCATCTTTCTTGGCAATCTCGACCGTGTCACCATGCTGCCGCAGCTGTATGCCAGCGCGGATGCGTTCCTCTTCGCCTCCCACACCGAAACGCTGGGTCTGGTCGTCCTCGAAGCGATGGCCAGCGCGCTTCCGGTCGTCGCGGCGCCGGTTGGCGGCGTTGCCGATCATCTCGATCATGCGACGAATGGACTTGCGTATCGGCCGGGCGACATCGACGGGATGGCACACGCGATCGCGCGTCTCGCGGGATCGGCGGAGCTTCGCCACGCGCTGTCGGTCGGCGCGCGCCGGACGGCTGAAGGCTTGTCGTGGGAGGCAGAGCTGGACCAGCTCGACCGGAGTTACCGGGAAGTGATGGGGAGGGCGCCCGCGCAACAGGCAGCCTGAGGCCGGATAGTGCACCGCGAGCACCATCGGACGTCACCGGTCAGTAGTGCATTCTCATCACCCGTGAGGTGTCCGATGTTGGTCGCATGGCTGGTCCTTGCGTCGATGCAGGGGATTCCGGTGGTACCGCCGGTCCCGATGAACGATGCGGCGATTCTTGGCGCGCGCACCACGGTCGACGAAGAAGAAATCGAATCCGCCCAGTGGGCGGCGAAGCACGCATCCTCTCCCGCCGTGCGCGACTTCGCGCGGTCACTGCTGCGCGGTCATGGCAGCGCGCAGAACAGCGCCGAAGGGATCGCCGACCGGCTGAAGATCCGGATGACGATTCCGGCAGACACCGACGAGGCGATCATCGGGCGCCACAATGCCGAGATGGCCTCCCTGCGCGCCGCGCATGGTCGTCAATTCGATCGAGTCTTTCTGGAAGCGGTACGAGACGATCACATGAACGAGATCGCCAAGGTCACCAACTGGTATGCGCCGGCCGCGAAGAACGACAGCGTCCGGATCTATCTTCACGACATCATGCCGACGCTCAACCGGCACCAGCAGGAGGCGGAGAAACTCATCAAGCAGACCCACGCGACGGTCGCCACCGCGAAGCGCGGCGGCCGCTGACGCAGCGACAGCTGAAGCGCAACAAGACGGCACGGCGATGCCCGGGGAATCCAGCGCCCCCGGGCATTGCGGCGTTCAGACGACTCGTCGCCCGGCAAAGAGGTGCCAGACGAACGAGATGATCGCGACGAGCAGGAGCAGGTGGATCAGGCCGGATGTGACGTGAAACACGGCGAAACCGAGGATCCACAGGATGAACAGGATGACGGCAATCGTGGCGAACATGCATTCCCCCATGAGGTTGCTCTGTCGATGGGACGCGCAACCGCGCGATCGATGCACGAACGCTCAGTGGTCGAGCACCACCCCGCCGTCCGGCGCACCGGGTGTGGCCGGCGCCGGGGACGGCGCGCGCCGGGTGAACCTGCGCTGCAGTTCGTCGAAATAGGTGTAGAACACCGGGGTCACGTAGAGCGTCACGAGCTGTGAGAACGCGAGGCCGCCGACCACGGCCACGCCGAGGGGCCGGCGCGTCGCGGCCCCCGCGCCCCAGCCCACGGCGATCGGAATGGCACCCATCAGGGCGGCCATGGTGGTCATCATGATCGGCCGGAATCGGACGCTGGCAGCCTGCAGAATCGCCTCGGAAGCGGGCTTGTTGCCGTCCTGCTCCGCCTCGATGGCGAAGTCGATCATCATGATCGCGTTCTTCTCCACGATGCCGATCAGCATGATGATCCCGACGAAGCCGTAGATGTCGAGATCGAGCCCCACCAGCCGGAGCGTCACCAGCGCGCCGAAGGCCGCAAACGGGAGCCCGGTGAGGATCGTCACCGGATGCACGAAGCTTTCGTAGAGCACGCCGAGAATGACGTAGATCACGAAGACGGCGAGAATGAGCAGCAGCACCAGCCCCTGCTGCGTGCTCATGAATGCTGCGGCGATCCCGGAGAATGACGCCGCGATCGCCGGCGTGAGGACCGTCGCCGCCTGGTCCTGCACCGCTTTCACCGCGGTGCCGAGCGACACGCCGGAGGCGAGATTGAACGAAATCGTGACCGACGGGATCTGGCCGGAGTGGTTGACGGTGACGGGGCCGACGGTGAGATCGAACTTCGCCACTGACGAGAGCGGCACCACCGGGCCACGTGACGACCGCACGTAGAGGCTGCCGAGCGCGGCAACGTCGGTCTGGTAGCGCGGCTCGACCTCCATCACCACCCAGTATTCGTTGGTCGCCGTGTAGATCGTGGAGACCTGCCGCTGGCCGAAGGCGTCGTACAGCGTGTTCTCGATCTCGCTCGCAGAGACGCCGAGTTCGCCGGCGGCCTCGCGATTGATGTCGACGGTGACCTGGGGATTGTCGATCAGCAGGTCGCTGGTCACGTCAGTCAGGATCGGCAGCTGCCGGAGCTTCCGCTCCAGCGACGCCGCGGCCGAATCGAGCGCCACGATATCACCACTTTGCAGCGTGTACTGATAGAGGCTCTTGGACGCGAGTCCGCCGATCGAGATCGCCGGCGGATTCTGGATGAACGTCGTGATCCCCTGCACATTCGATGTCGCCGCCGAGAGATCGTGGGTGATCTGCTCGGCGCTGCGGTGACGCTGGTCGATCGGCTTGAGGTCGATCGTCAGCTGTCCCTGGTTGGCCGCGGCCGTGGTCCCCACGGATGACGTCACCGATTCGACGCCGGGATCCTTTGCCACGACGGCAGCCACGTCGGCCTGACGATTGACGAGCTCGTCGTACGACACTCCCTCCGCCGCCTCCGTCGTGGCGAGGAGCTGGCCGGTGTCGTCGGTCGGAAAGAGTCCCTTCGGCGTCGACCAGAAGAGCCAGGCCGTGGCTGCGAGGATCACCGCGGAGAACACCAGTGCCCACGGCCGCCGATCCATCACCCACGCCAGCGTCCGCTCATAGAATCCGAGCCAGACATTGAAGAAATGCTCGCTCATCTGGTACAGCCGACCGTGCTGGCGCCCATGCTCCGCGCGGAGAAAGCGGCTCGACAGCATCGGCGTCAATGTGAGCGACACGAAACCGGACACGAGGATTGCCACGCCGATCGTCACCGCGAATTCGTGGAACAGCTTGCCGATGATCCCGCCCATGAACAGGAACGGGATGAACACCGCGGCGAGCGAGAAGGTCATCGAGAGGATCGTGAACCCCACCTCGGAGGCGCCGTCGATCGCCGCCTGCATCTTCGGCTTCCCCATCTCGAGGTGCCGCACGATGTTCTCGAGCATCACGATGGCATCGTCGACGACGAAACCGACGGCGAGGGTCAGCGCCATCAGCGACAGGTTGTCGAGCGAGTAGTGCAGCAGGTACATCACCGAGAAGGTGCCGATGATCGACATCGGCAGCGCCAGGGACGGGATCACCGTCGCCGAGATGTTGCGGAGGAAGAGGAAGATCACCAGCACCACGAGCGCCAGCGTCAGCTCGAGGGTGAAGGTCACGTCGTGCACCGACGCTTCGATCGTCGCCGAGCGATCGTAGAGGACGGCGACGTGCACCGACGCCGGGATCTCGCTTTCGACCTTCGTCAGCGCCGTCTTGATCCGATCCGACACTTCGACCGTGTTGGTCCCCGGCTGCCGCTGGATCGCCAGGACGATCGACCGCTCTCCGTTGTACCAGCTCGCCGTCTTGTTGTTCTGCACGTCGTCGACGATGTGCCCGAGATCGGTGAGGTGCACTGGCGCGCCGTTGCGATACGCCACCACGATGTTGCGGAACTGCGACGCGCTGTCGAGCTGCCCGGTCGCCTGCACCGTCAGCGCCGTCTTCGGTCCCCAGAGCACGCCGGTTGGGAGGTTGACGTTCTGCCCCGTGACCGCGCTCGCGACGTCTTCCAGCGCGATGTTCCGTGCCGCCAGCTGGGTCGGATCGAGCTGCAGCCGCACGGCGTACTTCTGGGTGCCGTAGACCAGCACCTGTGCCACGCCGCCGACCATCGACAGCCGCTGCGCGATGGTGGTTTCGCCGTATTCGTCGAGCGCCGCCAGCGGCACCTGGTTGCTGGTCAGCGCGAGGGTCAGGATCGGCGCGTCGGCGGGATTGGTCTTCTGGTATGACGGCGGGATGATCCCCTGCGGCAGCTGGCGCAGCGTCTGGGCGATCGCCGCCTGTACATCCTGCGCGGCGGCGTCGACGTCGCGATCGAGCGCGAACTGGATGACGATCTGCGACTGGCCAAGGCTCGACGTTGACGTCATGTTGTCGATCCCGGCGATCGTCGAGAACTCCTTTTCGAGCGGCGTCGCGACGGTCGCGGCCATCGTCTGCGGCGAGGTGCCGGGGAGCACCGCAGTGACCGTGATCGTCGGGAAATCGACGTTGGGGAGGTCGCTCACCGGGAGCTGCCGGTACGCCACGATTCCGAAGACGAGAATCGCCACCATGACCAGCGTGGTCATGATCGGGCGGCGGATGAAGAGGGAGGTCAGATCCACGAGTTATCCATGGGTGACAGGCGCCGACGCAGGAAGTGTCGCATCCCGATCCCGGCGCCGCAGCATCCGGTCGAAGATCCTCCCGCCCCACCCCTGCAGTTCATCGAGATAGGTATAGAACACCGGCGTCACGTACAGCGTCACGATCTGGGAGAAGGCGAGACCGCCGACGACCGCGATCCCGAGCGGCCGGCGCGACGCCGCGCTTGCTCCGACGCCGATGGCGATCGGGAGCGTCCCCGCGATCGCCGAGACGGTGGTCATCATGATCGGCCGGAACCGCACGCTCGCCGCGCGCACGATCGCTTCCGCCGGCGTCGAATGGGACGCACGCTCCTCCGCGATCGCGAAGTCGATCATCATGATGGCATTCTTCTTGACGATGCCGATGAGCATGATGATCCCGACGTAGCCGTACACGCCGAGCTCCACGTGCGTGACGTACAGCGCCAGGAGTGCGCCAAAGGCGGCAAACGGGAGGCCGGTGAGGATCGTGACCGGATGGACGAAGCTCTCGTACAGGATGCCGAGGATGATGTAGATGATGAAGACGGTGATCAGCAGAAGGATGCCGAGACCGCGCTCCGATTCCTGGAACGCCTGGGCCGTGCCGGAAAAGCCGGTGGTGATCGAGGCGGGAAGATCCTGCCGCGCCAGCCGGTTGACGTCGTCGACCGCGGCGCCGAGGGAGACGCCCGGCGCCAGGTTGAACGAGATCGTCACCGACGCCATCTCCGCCGAGTGGGCGATGCTGAGCGGACCGACGGTGTTCTCGAAGTAGGCGACGTCGGTGAGCGGAACCATCGCGCCGCCTGGCGTCGGAATGGAGAACTGCTGCAGCGCGCTGGCGTCGACCTGCGCGCCAGGAATCGTCTCCATCACCACTTCGTATTCGTTGGTTGGCGTGTAGATCGTCGAGATCTGCTGCTGATTGAAGGCGTCCGCCAGCGCTGATTCGATCGTCGCAGGCGAAATGCCGAGCGACATCGCGTGCTCGCGGTCGATATGAATCATCAGGATCGGCGAGGTGTTGAGCAGGTCCGAGGTGACGCCGCTCAGCATCGAATCCTGTTGCAGGACGCCGAGGAAGCGGCCGGCCTCGGCATAGAGCTCGTGGATGTCGGCACCGCGGAGCGAGAACTGATAGAGTGTCTTGCTCGATCGCCCGCCGATGCGGATCGACGGCGGATTCTGGAAGAAGGCCTGCAGTCCCGGAATCCCCGAGAGCCGGCGCGTCAGTTCGATGACCATCTCGTCCGCCGGAGGCCGGTGCCCTTCGGGCTTCAGCGTGACGTTGATGTTCCCCTGGTTGCCGTTGCCGATGTTGGCGGTGAAGGACGCGATGCTGGTGTCCTGCTGCAACCGCGCCATGGCGATCCGGACGTACCGCTGCATCTCCTGGAACGATGTCCCCTGCGCCGCCTCGATCGTGCCGCTGATCGACCCGGTGTCGTCGGGCGGAAAGAGGCCCTTGGGTATCCGCTGCCAGAGGACGCCGGTCAGCACCAGCACGGCGAGGGAGAACGCCAGCGCGAATGGGCGATGCCGCATCACCCATGAGAGCGAGGACTCGTAGCGGTGCTGCATGGCGTGGAGGACGCGCTCGGCCAGCAGGAACCAGCGGCCGTGCGTGGCATGCGCCGGGCGCGCCAGGAGCCGGGAGCAGAGCATCGGCGTCAGGGTGAGCGAGACGAACCCCGACACCAGGATCGCGGCCATGATCGTCACGGCGAATTCGCGGAAGAGCCGCCCGATGATCCCGCCCATGAACATCAGCGGGATGAACACCGCGGCGAGCGACAGCGTCATGGAGAGGATGGTGAATCCGACTTCCTGCGCGCCGTCGAGCGCCGCCTGCGGCGCGCTTTTCCCATGCTCGATATGCCGGACGATGTTCTCGAGCATCACGATGGCATCGTCGACCACGAAGCCGACCGCGAGGGTCAGCGCCATGAGCGAGAGGTTGTCGAGCGAGAAGCCGAGGAGCGACATCACCACGAAGGTGCCGATGATCGACAGCGGCAGGGTGAGGCTGGGGATCAGTGTCGCGACGAGCGATCGCAGGAAGATGAAGATCACCACGATCACCAGGGCCAGCGCCACCATGAGCGACAGCTTCACGTCGCGCACCGATCCGTTGATCGAGGTGGCGCGGTCGAAGCCGATGTGCACGGTGAGCGACTGCGGCAGCGACCGCTCGATCTGGTCGAGTTCCGCATGGATCCGCGCGGCGACCTCGACGGTGTTCGTCCCGGGCTGGCGCGAGACCGCCATGTAGATGGTCCGCTGCCCTTCGTGACCGTCATCGTACCACGATTCGTTCTTGTTGTTCTCGATGTCATCAACCACATCGGCGACGTCACTCAGGTGCACCGGGGCGCCGCGCCGATACGCAACGATCAGCCGGGAGAACTGCGCGGCGTTGCGCAGTTGTCCTGTCGCCGTCACGGTGAGCGTCTTGTCGTGCCCGTACAGGACGCCGGTCGGCAGCATCACGTTGTTCTGGCGGATCTCGGTGGCAATCTGCGAGACGCCGAGGCCGAGGGCTGCGAGGCGGCGAGGATCGACCTTCACCCGCACGGCGTACTTCATCGACCCGAAGACACTCACATCAGCGACGCCGTCGACCATCGACAGCCGCTGCGCGATGTCGGTCTCGGCGTACTCGTCGATCTGGGTCAGCGGCAGGACGTTGGAGGTCAGCGCGATGAACATGATCGGCGATGCCGACGGATTCTGCTTGCGATACGACGGCGGCAGGATCTGCGGCGGGAGGAGCGGCAGCGTCTTCGAGATCGCGGCGTTGACGTCCTGCGCCGCCGACTCGATGTCACGATCGACCGAGAACTGCAGGGTGACGTTGCTCGATCCGAGCGAGCTGCTGGAGGTGATCTCGTCGATCCCCGCGATCGCCGAAAACGCCTTCTCGAGCGGCGTGGCGACCGTCGCCGCCATCGTCTCGGGCGACGCACCGGGGAGCGAGGCGCGCACGCTGATCGTGGGGTAATCCACCGCGGGGAGATCGCTCACCGGCAGGCGCAGGTAGGCGACGACACCAAACACCACGATGCCGATCATCAGCAGCGTGGTCATGACAGGTCGGCGGATGAACAGCCCGGTGAAGTTCATGACAGCCGACGACCCACCGTCATCATGGTGTTGGCGCGGCTCCGCCCGAACGACCTCCGCCCCCACCGCCGCCGCGACCGCCGTTGCGCCCGCGTCCACGGCCTCGTCCGCCAGCGCTCCGGCCTCCCCCGCCGCCCGCGGAATCCGGGTTCATGCCAAAGCTCACCGGTGCGCCGGGCGAGAGCCGCGACTGTCCCACGGTCACCACCTGCTCACCGTTCTGCACCCCGGACGAGATGACGGAGATATCACCAGCGGCCCGTTCGACCACCACGGGCCGCTGCTGCGCCGCGTTGGAGGAATCGACGATCCAGACATACGACCCGTTCTGGCCGGCAACGACCGCCACGGTCGGCACCACGAGCGCGCTGTCCTCGACGTAGAGGCGAAGCGTCGCCGAGACGATCTGGCCGGCCCAGAGCGTGCCGTCGGTGTTCGGGAAGGTCGCCTTGAGGAGCAGCGTGGCTGTTGCCGTGTCGACGGTGTTGTCGATGAAGGAGAGTTTCCCCTGCGACTCACCGACCGGCGTCCCGGACAGCGGCACCCCGGCCTGCGCGGGCGCTTCGTGCGGCGCCTGGCTTGTCGCCGACGTATCGCTCGCGCCCGCGATGTTGGGCGCATCGCTCGGCCGCGCAGTCACCGGGAGGCCGCCGCGCCCGCCATAGTGAAGGATCAGCGGAAGGATCGACCCGGGGACGGCGAACCGCACCAGCGTCGGCCGGACCTGATTGATCACCACCAGCGGCGACCCGCCTGAGGCGTGCACCACGTTGCCGATATGTACCAGCAACGACCCGGTCCGCCCGGTGATCGGCGCCTTGATGGTCGTGTTGTCGAGATTGAACTTGGCGGTGTTGAGCGCACCCTGGTCGGCATCGACCGTTGCCGCGGCCGCCGCTGCCGTGGCGCGCGCCTGCTCATCCTGCTCGCGCGTGACGCTTCGCTCCGCCGCGAGGGTATCGTAGCGGGCGGCTTCCTTGGCGTCGTACGCCGCAGTGGCCCGATCACGGGCGAGGACAGCGAGCGCCTGGTCATACGACGCCTGATAGGGTCGCGCATCGATCCGGAAGAGCGGCTGCCCCTTGCCAACATCCTGCCCTTCGGAGAAGAGGACGTCGGTCACGATGCCGTCGACCTGCGACACCACCGACGCCGTCTGCATCGGCGTGACGCCGCCGATCGCGGTCACGTCGAAGGGGACCGATTCGCGTCGGACGGGAGCGATCGTCACCGCCACCGGCGCGCGACCTTGTCGCGGCGCGGCCTTCTTGGCGCACGCCGCCGCCGTCAGCACCACCAGGAATTGCGCGCCGCGCGCCATTCGCCGGACACCGCTCACCATGTCATTCCGCATGAATCCTCAGGCCACGAACGGGCATTCAAATCGGGGTGAATCATACTCGGGTCGGATCGGGCCGCATCGCCTATTGTTACGGGCAAGGGAGAAGTTTCGTCACGGGACGCCGTCGCGGGTGCCGCTCACACGGCGGAAGGTGTTTTCTTTCGATCACCACCCCCGACCCACACCTCGAGTTTGCAGATGCCCGCACCTGGCAAGATCGGCTTTCGTGTCCTCCCGTCACCTCCTCGGCTTCCGCACGACCTCGTCTCCCGGTTCCACGGGATGGCGGCCGCGAATCTCGCCGATGCCATGGGGCGATTTCGCTGGATGGATCCCGGCATGCGCGCGCGGAGCGGCCTCCCCGTCTGCGGCGTTGCCGTCACCGTCTGCGCCCGGCCCGGCGACAATCTGATGGTCCACAAGGCAATGCAGGTCGCCGAACCGGGCGATATCCTGGTGGTGAATACCGGTGGCAACATCACCAGCGCCGTCTTCGGCGAGCTGATGGCGACCGCGGCCGTCGCAAAGGGGCTCGGCGGGATCATCGTCGACGGTGCGATTCGCGACGTCGAGGCGATCACCACCCTCGCCTTCCCCGCCTTTTCCCGGTCGGTCTGTCCGGGAGGGTGCGACAAGGACGGGTGGGGCGAAATCAACGTCCCGGTCAGCTGCGGCGGGGCGGTGGTGATGCCCGGGGACCTCGTCGTCGGCGACAACGACGGCGTCGCGATCGTCCCGCGTGACGAAGCGGAAGACGTGCTGGCGCTCGTCACCCAGTTGATGGACGTCGAAAAAAAGCGGCTCGCCGAAATCGCCAACGGCCTGGTGTTCAAGCCGGAGATTGATGCAACCCTGCGGCAGAAAGGCGTGATCGAGTGACGATGGAGGAGGCGGTTCCACTGCTGATGACGCCGGGTCCGACGCGCGTTCCCGAACGCGTCCTCCGCGCCGGTGCCCGCCCGATGATCCATCACCGCACCGCGGCGTTCTCCGCCGAGCTCGACGTTGCCCTCACGCTCCTCGGCGAACTGTTCGGCACACGGGAGCGGGTCCTGCCGGTCCACACCACTGGCCGGGGCGCCATGGAAGCGGCGATCTGCAATCTCTTCTCACCGGGAGACGCGATCGCCGTGGCGTGCAACGGGAAGTTCGGCGAGATGTGGGCCGGGTTCGCCGAGTCGTACGGGGTCGTGGTGCATCGGTTCGCGACCGACTGGAATCGCAATGCCGATGCCGCCGAACTCGCCGCGCTCCTCGCCCGCCATCCCGACATTGGTGCGGTCGCAGTCGCCTACTGCGACACCTCGACCGGTGTGCGCAACGATGTCGCGTCGATTGCGCGCGTTGCCGCCGATCGCGGCATCCTCACGATGGTCGACGCCGTCTCCGCGCTCGGCGGGATGCCGTTTTCGTTCGATGCCTGGGAGATCGATGTCGCCGTCACGGCGTCGCAGAAATGCCTGATGGCGAGTCCCGGGCTCGCGTTCGTTGCGATGAGTGCAGGTGCCTGGCGACGCGCCGAACGCGCCACCCTTCCGCGCAACTACTGGGACTTCCGCGCCATCCGCGACGCCATCTCGCGCGCAAAACCGGAAACACCGGGGACGACGCCGGTGCACCTGGTGCTGCAGGTCGCCGAGTCGCTGCGGATGATGCGCGAGGAAGGATTCGATGCGATCACACGCCGGCATGAAGCGATCGCCGGCCGGTTGCGCCAGGTCGTCGCCGAACGCAGCCTCGCGATGCAATGCCCCGGTCTCGATTCGCTGGCTCCGACGGTCACCGCCATCGCGCTCCCCGCCGGCGTCTCGCCGCGGGCGGTGCGCGACGGGCTCAAGGCGCGCGGCATTCTCACCGCCGCCGGCCTCGATCGTTTCGAGGCGACGGCATTCCGGATTGGCCACATGGGCGATATCCGCATGTCCGACATGGAACGGACGATCGGCGCGCTCCACATCGCGCTCGACGGCGTGCGCGCCGCCAGCGCGAGATGAAGCTCCACACCCGGATCCTCACCGGGCTCGTGGCGGGCGCGGCGATCGGCGGGATCGCGCGGATCCCCGGGATGACGTGGCTGGCGCGCGGCATCGTCGCGACCGAACCGATCGGCACCGCGTTCATCAAGCTGGTGTCGATGGTCGTCATTCCGCTGGTGGTGGCATCGCTCTTCACCGGTGTCGCTTCGCTCGGCGACGTGCGGCGACTCGGCAGGATCGGCGGCAAGACATTGCTCTTCTTCGCCGGGTCGACCTTTCTCGCCGCGACGATCGGCCTCGCCGTCGCAATGATCTTTCGTGTCGGTGCCGGGGTCTCCGCACCGGGGATCATTGCTTCGGCGGGATCGGGCCTCGGCGCGGCGACTCCGTCGCTGGTCGAGTCGCTGCTCGCGATGATTCCCTCCAATCCGATCGCCGCCGCCGCAGAGGGCGACCTGCTGCCGCTGATCGTGGCGGTGTGCATCTTCGGCGCCGCTGCGACGGTGATCAGCGGCGATGCGAGAGAGATCGTCGTCCGATTCTTCCAGGGGATCAACGACCTCGCCATGGTCGTGATCGGGTGGCTGATGGAACTGGCTCCGATCGCGGTCCTCGTCCTCGCCGCCGTCACGGTGGCGCGCTCGGGAAGCGATCTCCTCGGCTCGCTCCTCATCTTCTGTCTCGCCGTCGTCGTCGCGCTGGCCATTCACGTGACGCTCGTGCTGCTGCCGGTGCTTCGCCTCGTCGCGCGACTCGACCCGCGATCGTTTGTCCGCGCGGTCTCCGACGCACTGCTCCTCGCCTTCTCCACGGCGTCATCGAACGCGACGCTGCCGGTGAGCATGGCCGCGGCGCGCAGCCGACTCGGCGTCTCGAACGAGGTCGTGAGCTTCGTTCTTCCCCTCGGTTCGTCGATCGACAAGAACGGCGCGGCAGCGTACAAGGCGGTTGCGGCGGTATTCATCGCGCGGCTGTACGGGATGCATGTCGGCCCGTCGGTGATGATCGCGATCATCGTGATGTCGACGGTCGCAGCGTTCGCCGGCACCGGTGTCCCCGGAAGCTCGCTCGTCACCACGCTGATCGTCCTCGACGGCATCGGTCTCGGCGCGTATGCGGCTGCCGGGATCGCACTGGTCGTCGGCGTCGACCGGCCGCTCGACATGTGCCGCACCCTGGTCAACACCTTCGGCAATCTCGTCGGCACCGCGGCGGTTGCGCGCAGCGAGGGTGAGGCGATCGGCTGATGGGATTGCCGCAGACGATCAGCGAGAAGATCCTCTCCGCCAAGTCCGGCCAGCGCGCGGCGGCGGGCGACATCGTCATCTGCCGCGTCGATCATGTGATCGGCACCGACGCGTCGACGCCGATGGCGATCGACTACTTCGAACGGATGGGCGGGAAGAAACTCTTCGATCCGGAGCGCGTTCTCTTCGCGTTCGACCACTACGCGCCGCCGTCGCCGAGCGGCGAGCGATTCCACGAACGAGTCCGCACCTTCGTCCGCAAGTATGGCGGCACGCTGCTCGAGGCCGGTGAAGGGATCTCCTTCCAGCGGGCGATCGAATCGGGGAAGGTGCTGGCGGGGGATCTCGTTGTCGGCGCCGACAGCCACACCGTCACGTGCGGAGCGCTCAACGTCTTCGCGACCGGTGTCGGCTCGTCCGATCTCGCTGCGGCGATGCTCACCGGCGAGATCTGGCTCCGGGTCCCCGAGACGATCCACATCACGCTCGCCGGCCGGCGCCCCAGGGGGACCAGTGCGAAGGACGTCGCCCTCGCACTCGTCAAGGCGCTCGGCCCCACCGGTGCCTCGTACCGGACGATCGAGTTCTTCGATCCGCTCGATCAATTTGCCGTCGATGACCGGATGGTGCTCTGCAATCTTGCGGTCGAGATGGACGCCAAGGCCGCGATCTTTCCGACCGACGCCGCCACGCGGCGCTATCTCACCGTGCGCGCCACCGAGTATCGCGACGCATGCAACGCCGACCCCGGCGCGGGATATCAGCAGTCGATCGTCTTCGACTTGTCGACGATCACGCCGCAGGTCGCGCTTCCGCACGCACCGGATCACGTCGTGCCGATTGCCCAGGCGATCGGCACGCCGGTGCAGATGGTCTTTCTCGGCACCTGTACCGGCGGTCGGGTTCGCGATTTCCACGAAGCGATGGAAGTGTTCGTGCGCGCCGGTGAGCGGATTGCGCCGGGGGTGACGCTGGTGGTGACGCCGGCGTCGCGCGAAGTCGCCGAGGTGCTGACCCGCGACGGGACACTGCCGCGCCTCGCCGCGATGGGCGCCATCGTCACGACCGCGGGGTGCGGCGCATGCTGCGGCACGAGCGGCGTGATCCCGGGCGACGGGATGACGGTTCTCTCGACAGCGAACCGGAACTTCTCGGGACGGATGGGGAATCCCACGTCGTCGATCTATCTCGCATCGCCCGCCGCGTGCGCCGCCGCCGCCGCAACCGGCGTGATCATCGACCCGACCCTCCTGCCGCCGGCGTACTGAGATGCCGATCACACTGGACGGGCGCGCGCGACGACTCGGCGACGACATCAACACCGACTACATCATCTCGTCGGCACGGAAAAAGGAATCGATCGATGGCGAGGTGCTCAAGGAGTATTTGCTGGAGCGGATCGATCCGGAGTTCGCGCGGTCGGTCCGCCCCGGGGACGTGATCGTCGCCGGACGGAACTTCGGGTGCGGATCGGCAATGGAAGTGGCGGTGACGGTGATTCAGGCGTCCGGTATCGTCGCGGTCGTCGCGGCGAGCTTTTCCCGGTCGTTCTTCCGCAACGCGATCAACAACGGACTGCTGGTCATCGAGTGCGATACCGCGGGAATCACCGACGGGGATCAGATCACTGTAACCGCCGGCGACGCCGCGCCGACCGTTGAGGACAGGACCCTCGGCCTTACGCGTCGGGGGGCGGCGTTGCCGCCGATCATGCAGGAGATCCTTGGCGCCGGCGGTCTGGTGCCGTACCTCCGGCAGCGAGGCAATTTCGCCGGCGACACCCGCCGAGGTGCTACGGGATCACCGTGATCGACGTGACCGGGTGGATCTCCATCCACTTGTCGTGATTGTTGTCCATCACATACGAGCCGACCATCCGTACGTGCGAGCCGACGGGCGGGAGTGTCACCGTCGTGTGATATGACGCCGGGCACGCCGGCTCCGCGTCGGTCTGCGTCACGTGAAAGCGGCAGACGATCTCGAAGACGAGATTGGATCCTTCCTTGCTGCGATTTCCGTCATTGATCAGCGTGTCAAACGGCGCGTCGAGCTTGAGCCAGCCATGCGTGTCGCCGTCCTTCTCGTGGCGGACGCCGTCATGCTGCTTGCCGTTGGTCGCGTCGACGATGGTGCCGGTGATGGCGATGCACTGTGCATGCACGATAAGCCGCTCGGCGTTATACACGTGCATCCAGAGCGACGCGTCGCATTGCGCTGCGGTATCAGGCGCAGCGCCGTGCGCGACTGCGACATTCCGAGACCAGACCCATCCCTCGTTGCCGTCGGCGATGACCTTGACGTGGTAGTACCCGGACTGCGCCGCGGCGGTGAGCAGGGTGAGCGTTGCGCCGGGATGGAGGAGTTCGATAGGGGAATTGGCGGTCGACGGAGCGCTGCGAAGGTTGACGTCGCGGCTCACGGTCGCCTGCTGCGCGCGGAGTGCCGTGGGCAGGATCAGCACGACGGTGGCAAGCGATAGGCGATGCAGCGTACGCGACACCGCTGCGGCGCGCGGCGTGGAGAGGATCACTCGCCGCAATCCACGTCGGTCTGCGCTTGCGGCGACGTGAAGTCGACCGGCGCAATGATATGGACCCGTTCCCAGAACCGGCCACCGCGGGCCGGGAACCCGACTTTCCAGCGATCGACCGCTGTCGGGACTGAATACGGCGCCGCCCCGGAATCGGCGCCGTGATTGCGCGCCGCAGCGGTGACGGTGACGTGTTGGACCTTGCTGGTGGAACCGTTGCTCCGCTCCCACTGGTAGTCAATCGTCATCCCGACCGCGGTGGCGATGATCCGTCCGATGAAATCGATCGGCGCGGGGCAGTTGCCCGAATACCGTGATGGCACGGCGGCGGCAGTCGCGACTGCAGCGGCGGCTTGCGGGGGGATCGGCGTCGCCTGGGCGGCGGCGGGCGGGGCGATGGCGAGCATCGTGGCGATGGAAATGGCGGTGGAGATGGCGATGATTCGTGACATTGAGAGTGTCGAGCTCGTGGCGACGAGAAGCGTGCGTCCTATATTCTAGCCCAGGTGCCACAGCCGCGCGCGAATCGCGCAGGCCGGCGGCCGCGTCACATCGACTACCACCCGAGGATCGCATGAGCCACACCGCATTGCAGGCCGACTCCCTTCGCCCGACCGTCACCGCGACCGATCTCGAGAAGAGCATCGCCTTCTACACCGAGGGCCTCGGCTTCGAAGTCACGCACCGAGGGGAAATCGAGGGGGCGCTCCGGTACGTGGAGATGAAGGCCGGCAACGTCGGCTTCGTCCTTGGCCGAGATGATTTCAAGAAGGGGCGCGACCGGGTGAAGGGCGTGGGACTGCGATTCCACATCGACACGAGCGAGGACATCAAGGAACTCGCCGACCGGGCGATCAAGGCGGGGATCACGCTCGACGAAGGGCCGGCGCCGCTGCCGTGGGGTCCGATGGCGTTTGCCGTCACCGACCCCGACGGCTTCCATCTGACGATCGCCAATCCAAGGTAGTATTCGTTACTATAGCGCGCGGCGGGGATCAACTCCGCCGCTGCGCGTTCCTGCCCTCACGCCGGCTTGCGGATCATCAGCACCTTGTCGTCTTCGCGCGGCGTGATCCGCGCCCGGGCCCTGCGCCGCGCATCCGCCGCCGTCCACTTGAACCAGCACGACGGGATGCTGCGCTCGACGAAGTCGGGGTGGCATTTCACCTCGCTCAACAGCGCGCTGTCCACCCGGCAGACGCCGGCGGGCACACCCCAGTGCGTGGCGCACGATTGCACGTCGACCCCGTGCGGCACGATGTAGTCCGACAGGACATCGCCGTGCGTCGGTGGCTTCCTCGTCAGGAGGTAGACGAGGACGGGAATCAGGATGAGTGACAGCAACGAATAATCGAACATGTCCGGGTCCGGTTGGGTGTCTTCCAGCTCACAAGGCACGACGAGTTACCCGCCGGATTTCGCACAATGGCGCCTCGTTCTGCGACACCGCCACAGTCGTCATCCCGAGGCGCTGCGTTCGGTCAGCAATTGTCGGATCGTTTCGACACCCCCGACTCACTGCGAACGGCGTCGCGAAAGCAGCGGCCAATGGAGCACTGATCGGAGTTCAGTCGCGCCAGCAGAGCCACGCCTGTACATTCGAAAACCCTCGCGAAGGTACCCGATGCACATCTGCTGGCGATCGGTCGGCGCCGCCCTGGCCTTCGTCGCGACCACCACGACAGCTCGCGCGCAGTCTCCCCTCGAGCGGGTCGCCCTGCTCCGATGGGATGACTCGCTGCAGCGCGACTCGACTGCGCCGTCGCTTCTGGCAGCGGGACGGCGCGCCGGCGCCGAGGGGGGTGCGGCCGGTGACGTGCGAGTGGCGCTCTTCCAGCTCCGTCAGGGCGTGGTCACCAGCAATCGCGGCGAGATCGAACTCGGGCTGATTCGCCTCGACGCCGTGGCGGCGGCGCATCACGACTGGCCGTGGCCGGAGTTCGCGATGGCCCGCGAATTCTTCCGCCTCAACGCCGACGACGCCCCGGGGACGCTGTCGGCCGGAATGCACACCGGTGAACTCCACGTCGAGGCCGCGTGGCGGCACGCACGCGAGGCGATGAAGATCGATCCCGAGTTTCTCCCCGCGCATCGGATGGTGATCTCCCTGATGCTCGCTGAAGGCGATCGCGAACTTCTCGGCGACGAAGAGAGCGTGCTGCGCGACCTGATGGCGCGTCCCCGCCCGCCCGCGTCGGCGTTCGTGATCGCGGGCCGCGACCTGCGACGGCGCGGCGACCCTCGCGGAGCGCTGGCGATGTTCGATCGGGCGGCGGCGGGCGCCGATACGGCAACGGTCGATCTCGAACGCGCCCACACCCTGCATGCGCTCGGCGACACCGCCGGCGCCCGCGTGGCGTA
Organism: Gemmatimonadales bacterium; assembly: GCA_036500345.1. Taxonomy (NCBI): domain Bacteria; kingdom Pseudomonadati; phylum Gemmatimonadota; class Gemmatimonadia; order Gemmatimonadales; species Gemmatimonadales bacterium. The sequence goes on from DASYCE010000004.1 coordinate 57,171, forward strand.
CTGGGACGGTACCCGGCACATGACCGCCGAAGGCCGGGAGATGTACCGCTTCGACCTGGCGTGGATTCTTCCACCCGACACGCTGGCACTGTTCAACGCGGTGCCTGACGATTCCGTCAATGGGTGGCTGCATGACTTCTGGAACGAGCGTGACGCCGCGGCCGCCAATCGCCCGGGCGAACGGCTGCAGGAGCAACTCCGGCGCTGGGACTATGCCTTCGCGCACTTCCGCGACCTGACGCCGTGGCGACGCACCCAGTTCAAGAATCGCGTCGAATATCTCTTCGAAGGGATGGACCGGTGTGTCGCCGGGAACGGCGAGTTCTACGATCTGCTTCAGCGTGAACAACCGTCGCATCCAGGCGATCCGCGGCGTCACGAGGCGCTCCTCGATCATCGCGGCCTGATCTATCTCCGGCATGGAACACCATTCCGCCAAGCATACAGCCCCGGAATCGCGACGCTTGCGGATACGATCCAGGTGACCGGGATCACAGCGGGCGTTCCGACGCCCGGTTCCGGTCCGACGGGCACGCAAACGCCGCCGTCCAACCCCGATTACTGCATCAAGAACGGCGCCGACAGCGATTCCGGCTGGTCGATCGGCCCGAACGAAGGGTGGCTCTACTGGATCGACGGAGAATGGCGTCTCCTGAATTTTCGCGGCTCGTGCTATCTCGGCCGGTACGGCGCGACGACACTGACGAGTTATCTCCCGCCGTCGAAATTCACTCTTGGCGACTATATGGCTCGGGGCGCGCTCCTCGCGACATATGCAGCTGCGGCCCGCCGACTCGAACAACCCCCCGGAGCGACGCCGGTAACGTGCACCGATGAGTTGCAGGCGGTGATTGCCGAAGCGCGCGCCGACGCCGACAAGGGGATCCACACCGACAGTGACACGCCGCTGATCACGCGCCCATGGGATGCGGTGATTGCCGCGTATGCGCTGGGAAGCGGCGCCGACCAGAGCGGCGAAGCGCTGGTGAACTTTTCGATTCCGCTCGACTCGCTACATCTCACCACCGATTCGATCGGGCGGCGCTACCCGCTCACCGCGCGGATCACCGGCTACGATCGCGTGACGCACGCAACCTTCGCCATCGATACCGTACGCCGCTTCATCGCACCGCCCGCTGGTCCGCACGGGCGTTCGCTCGGCGGCTGGTTCGAACTCGCGCTCGATCCCGGCGACTGGGAGATCGGCGTGCGACTCAATCAGGGGGTCGATTCGATCGGAGCGTACGCGCTCGCCGGGCACCTGGTGATTCCAGGCCGGGACACGCTCTCGCTCAGCGACATCGTCGTCGGTGCCGACAACGGCGGCGACTGGACCGCTCCGGACGGCGCGCTCTTCCCTGTCAGCACGCTGCGAGCGTGGCCTGCCGGGAGCAAGGCTGAGCTCTACGTCGAACTTCGCGGAGTGCCGCCGGGAGCCGGCTACGCGATGACCATCGGCGTTCGGAGCGTCGATGCTCCTGGCAAGGACCTGGTGCAGCTCGCCGAGAGCGATCGCGGGGCGCCGAACGGGATCAATGTGGTGCGCCGCACCCTCGGGCTCGACCGGCTCAAACCGGGCGTGTATCAGCTCACGGTGTCGATCGACGCCGGTGCAAAGCATGTCGCGCGGGAACAGCGCATCGTGGTGGTCAAGGCTCCATCGCCGAAGTGACGCCGCATCGCGGCGGGAGTGTCTGGCGACGTGACGGTCGGATCGATAAGTTGCGTTGTCGCACCCACCATTCGAGCCGCACGCTCCGCCAATGAGGCGTTCCATGGTCCGCATCCCGCGCGCTCTCGCCGCCACCGCATTCCTTTCCCTCACCGGCGCCGCACTGCCGCGGCCGATCAACGGCCCCGGCGGCGATCCGGAGATGATCGCGCGGATCCGCGAAGAAGGACTGCAGCATTCACAGGTGATGGATGTCGAGAGCTACATGACCGATGTCCTCGGCGCCCGGCTCACCATGTCCGACGACATGCAGCGTGCACAGAAGTGGGCGCTCGGAAAGATGACGTCCCTCGGCCTCAGCAACGTCGTCGCCGAACCGTACGGCGACTGGGGCGTGACATGGGACAACGAGTACGTCTCGGTCCAGATGCTCGAGCCTGACTATTCACCGATGGTGGCGTACCCGATCGCGTACACGTCGAGCACCGACGGGAAGCAGGTCGCCCCGGTGATGATCGCCGAACTGCAGACAAAGGCCGATCTCGACAGGTATCGCGGCAAGCTCAAGGGGATGATCGTGCTGTCGACGCCGCCGGTGAAGATCGACCTCGCGCCGCTCACCAATGGCGTGCAGCGCTGGAGCGATTCCGCGCTGCAGCGGATCCAGGAGACGGTGGTGGTAACGCCGCGGGCGACGCCGGTCCGCGGGCCACGCAATCCCGATCTCCTGAGTGCCACCGAAAAACTCGCCTTCTACAAATCCGAAGGCGTGGTCGCGGTGCTGCAATGTGAAAGCGGGTGGCTCGGCGCAGTGCGCGGCTATGCGCGCCCAGGTGCCGCGCAGGACCATTGGTCGAAGGCGGGAACACTGGCGTCGCCGGTGCTCGTCGCGGTGACGCCGGAGCACTACAACCGGATGTACCGGATCCTGCAGCGCGGTATTCCGGTCAAGGTGGCGATTGAGGTGCGCAACAAGGTCGGCGATACGGTCCAGCCGGCGGTGAACATCACCGGCGAGATTCCCGGTTCGGATCTCAAGGACCAGATCGTGATGATCGGCGCGCACTTCGACACATGGCAGGCGAGCCCGAATGCCAGCGACAACACCTCGGGTACCGCCGTGGTGCTCGAGGCGGCGAGAATCCTCCGCGCTGTCGGCGCACATCCGCGGCGCACCATCCGCTTTGCCCTCTGGAGTGGCGAGGAGGAGGGCTTGATCGGCTCGAAGGCGTACGTCCTCAAGCATTTCGGCACCGCGTCCCACAAGGGCCCCGAATTCGACAAGCTCTCGGCGTACTTCAACCAGGATTATGGCGCCGGCCAGTATCGCGGGATCTACCTGCAGGGGAATGAAGCGGCGCGGACGATGCTGACCGCGTGGATGGCGCCGTTCAGGGATTTCGGCTTGACCGTCGTAGCGAACCAGTATCTGTACCAGACCGATCACGTTTCATTCGACGAGGCGGGGCTTCCCGGCTTCCAGTTCCTGCAGGATCACCTGCCGGCGGAAGGGGGCCATACCAATCTCGATTTCTTCGACACGATCCAGGGCGACGACCTGATCAAGAACGCCGTGGTGATGGCGTCGTTCGCCTACGATGCCGCGATGAGTGATTCGATGGTCCCGCGAAAGGCGCCGCACTAGGGCGGCGCCCGTCGCGGTCGACGCTACTTCCCCTGGACGAAATCCGAATAGGCGAAGTTGTAGCTGGACGTCGCGGGATCGAAGGTGGCGTGGAATGTCTTCGGATGCGTGCTGGTCAGCCCCGGGACATCGGGGATGGCGAGGTCGAACGACTTCTTCTCGTCAAGCATCGCGCGCGAGATCATCGGTTCGATGAAGATCGGCTTTCCCTGGTAGTACCCAACCAGCATGCTGCCGCGGAACGTGGATGTCGACGACATGTCGCCGTTCGGCATCGCATGCATCCCCATCATCGGCACGCAGGTCCCGATCAGCTTCGAGGTTCCCATCGCCTTGACCATCGGAGGCGGAATGTCCTCGTCGGGCAGCATGTAGCCGGTCGGCAGCGCCGCAGGTTTGGTCGAGTCGGCGCAGGTGATCGCCGTGATGTCGGCGACGGCATTGGTGTAGAAGTGGAAGTCGAAGTGCGGCGTCATGAAGGTCATCGGCGGGTGACCGGTCGGCTCCCAGTAGAAGGTGAGCTTGGTGAGGCCGGTCTTCGCGACGACCGACGCCGGCATGTCGAGCATCGCGTCGGGCTTCGGCGGCCAATCCATCGAGGCATTGGCAGCCGGCATCGGCGCACTGTCGATGGCGGAAAGCGGGATGGTCGCGCCGGCGTCGATCAGCGAATCACCCTTGGTGTGCGCCCAGGTGCAGATCTGGCCGGTGAACGCGGTGCCGCAGCTCCCGGCGACGTTGACAACCTGCGCCTCCTTGGCGCACGCGGCGGTGCCAGCAACAAGGAGAACTCCGAACAGACGTGTACGGGGCATTGAGGCTCCTGTGGAGGGTCGGTTCTGTCAGGGGAATGGCTGCGAGAATCTACGCTGAAAATCGGCGCCGTGGTTGGCCGGGTCGATCGGATCGCGGCCGAGCGGGGATCCGGTTACAGCTGAGGCTTTGCCCACCGCGCTGACGGCGTGCCGAACAACGACACGACCTCCTGCTCGACCGACTCCCGGACATACGTCCCACCCACTGCCGCCACGATCAGCCGCGGTCCATCCGGGCCGAGCCGTTCGGTCCGGATCGCCGCCGCACGCGCCACCGGCGGCGTCACGGCCTCGTCGATCGCGATCAACATCGATTCATATCGAATCCCGCTCAACAGCACCACCGCACCGGCAATCATCCGCTGGCCAATCGCGAGGAAGACGAGGCCGCCGATGATCGACCCCGCGTCGCGAATGATCGACGTCGCCATGTTCGGGAATCCGACGTACGAGAGGTTCCACCAGAAGAGCAACAGGCATTGCACGATCACGCCGATGATGCCGAGCGTCAGCCCGACCGCGGCAGGTTCGCGCGGCAGCAGTCTTGGTTCGCGTTCGATGATCGTTGGCGTTGAGGCGAGTCGCTCATCAGCGGCAATCGGCAATTCCACCGACTCGGCTCGAGGATGGATCGATGTGAGGAGGAGCAGTCCGATCGCGGCCCAGATCCCGGTCACCACCGGCAATGTGAAGACGAAGCCCCCGGGGAACGGGCCAAGCAGGTCGCCGGCGATTGCGAGGCGGACAGCGAGCGATACACCGGCGACCACGACGGCGACGATACACGCAGATGCAAAGGCGCGGAGAGCGCGGCTCATCACGTCGCGCCGCCACCAGGTCACATTGGCCAGCTCGTCCGCGACGAGGGCCGGCAGCGGCCACGGCGGCGTGACGCCTCCGTCGCCGAAGGCGGGCAGCTCGCGGCGGGTGAGCGCGGCAATCACTTCGTCCCGGTCGAGCGGCGGAGGTCCCTCGGCCGACATCGGGATGCGGCACACCCATGCGAACCCGCGTGCGATCAGCAACAGCCCGATCATGACGAGCAGCGGCGAGAGGATCAGCATCAGCAACGATCGGATCGGCGCATCGGTCGCACCGACGTCGGCGCCGAAGAGTCGTGCAGCCTGGGGGATCAGGTCGTTGTATTGGCGGAGCGTTGACGCCCCGTTGGCGACGAAGGCGATCCCGGCGAGGATCCTGGCGATGCCGAGTGCGCGGAGCGGATTGCGCCCAGCTATCAAGCGGATCTCCCGGCGATCGCGGTCACGGCAGCCACCTCGTGAGCTCCGCCGCCCCTTTCCGTGGCTTTGCCTCGGGGACGCTCGCGGCGTACCCCACCCAGATCATCACGACGACCCGCTCACCATCCGGAATGGCAAGCGCTGCTCGCGTCCGCGGATCGTCCATGACCGCACCGCTGCGCAGATGGGTGCCGAGTCCGAGATCGTGCGCTGCAAGGAGGATGTTCTGCACCGCCATCATCGTGGCGGCGTAATCCTCCTCGCGGACCTCGGGATTGGCGTCAACGACGACCGACACTGCGATCGTCACCGGAATCGCCGCTTCCGCGGCCGCAACCTTTTCGATCGTGGCCTGCGCCGCTGCAGGATCTTCGATCTTCTTCGCCTTCCGCGCGCCGAGCACTTCACCGAACGCGCGCCGCGCAGCCGGGCCAAGGACCAGGAATCGCCACGGCTGTGTCAGCCGATGGTTCGGCGCGTGGACGGCGGCGGCGAGGAGTTGTTCAATCGCCTCGCGGTCGACCGGTCGATCGGCGAAGGCCTTGATCGAGCGGCGGGCGGTGATGGCGCTCCAGATATCCATCAGGCGTTCCGCAGCGCGTCGATATCAAGCTTCTTCATTCGCAACAGCGCCTGCATCACCCGCTCCGACTTCCCCGGCTCGGGGTCCGACATCAGATGCCCCATCATCGACGGCACCACCTGCCAGGACAGGCCGAAGCGGTCCTTGAGCCAGCCGCATTGCTGCGCCGCCGGGTCGCCACCGGCGGTGAGCCGCTCCCAGTAGGTGTCGATCTCGTCCTGGGTATCGCAGGCAACCTGGAACGAAACCGCCTCGGTGAAGCGGAATCCCGGGCCGCCATTGAGGGCACGAAACCCCTGGCCGCAAAGCGAGAACTCCACCACCATCGCCATCCCCGCTGGCCGGCCGTGGACCTCCTTCCCCGCCTCGCTGTACCGCGTCACCTGCCCGACCCGGGAATCAGGGAAGATCCCCGCATAAAAAGTCGCCGCTTCCTCGGCCTGCGAGTCGAACCAGAGGAACGGGGTAATCCGCTGAATCGTGGCCATAATGCCTCGCCTGTTGATTGGTCCATGCTACACCGTCGCGGTGGCGCCACTCTTGGAGCGCCCGGGACCGCCCGATAACCTAGTCGTAGGGCGCGAAGGTCCTTGCGCAATCAGCGACCGGCGATGGATTCTTCAGCCGACTCCAGCACAACCGATCCATCTTACTCCAAGGGGCATCAGCATGTCACCAGGGCGTCGTGTAGTTGTATCGATTGCTGTACTCGTCGGAGCTGCTGCGTGCGCTCCCGATTCGTTACCAACGACCGCGACTGTCTCCGAAGCGAAGGGCGGCAACGGCGTCGGTGCGGAGATGCGCTTCAAGCACAAGCAGGTCTGCCCCTCGGCCGACATCGGCGGGGCGCGCTGCCACGCCTGGGTGCGTGTCGACGACAACAACGATCCGCTCGCAACCGCGGGCACCCCGTCCGGGTACGGTCCGACGGACCTCCGCACGGCGTACAATCTCGCGGCGGCGAGCGCGTCGAACGGCGTCGGCCAGACGATCGCGATCGTCGATGCGATGGATGATCCCAACGCGGCAAGCGACCTCGCCGCCTATCGCAGCAAGTTCGGCCTCACGGCGTGCACCACGGCGAACGGCTGCTTCCGGAAGGTGAGCCAGACCGGCGGCACGAACTATCCGCGCGCCGATGCCGGCTGGTCCGAAGAGATTTCGCTCGACCTCGACATGGCGAGCGCCATCTGCCCCAACTGCAAGATCCTCCTTGTCGAAGCGACGTCGGCGTCGTTCGCCAATCTCGCCGCCGCAGTCGATCGCGCAGCGCTGATGGGCGCCAATGTGATCTCCAATTCGTACGGCGGCTCCGAGTACTCCACCGAGACGACTGACGAGACCCATTTCAATCATCCCGGGATCGCCATCACGGTGAGTTCGGGCGACGCGGGCTACGGCGTCGAATTCCCGGCGTCGTCGCGGTACGTCACCGCAGTGGGCGGCACCTCTCTCAAGCGCTCCACCGGCGGCCGGGGCTTCACCGAGACCGCGTGGGTCGACGCCGGCAGCGGCTGCAGCAAGTACATCACCAAGCCGTCGTGGCAGCACGACGCGGGCTGCGCCAAGCGGACCGTCGCCGACGTCTCGGCCGACGCCGATCCCAACACCGGCGTCGCCGTGTATGACACGTACGGAATCCGCCGTGGCGGCGGATGGCTGGTCTTCGGCGGTACCAGCGTTGCCGCGCCGCTCGTCGGCGCGATCTACGCGCTTGCCGGCAATGAGGGATCGATCAACTACGGGTCGTTCTCGTACAGCAACCTCGGATCGATCTTCGACGTGACATCGGGGAGCAACGGCAAGTGCGGCGGGTCGTATCTCTGCACCGCCCTCTCCGGATACGACGGACCGACCGGCAACGGGACGCCGAACGGGATCGCGCCGTTCTGATCCACTGATCCTTCGGACCGCAAACGTCGAGCGCGGCAGCGATTGATTCGCTGCCGCGCTCTCGTTTTGTCGGGTACCCCCGCTCCGCTTCCTACGTCTTCGGGGCCGGGTCACGCTGCCGCGTCTTGGTGACGCCGTGCAGGATTGCGATGCCGACAAGACAGATGTCCATCACCACGATCCACTTCTGCTCAATGTGGATGTACGTCGCGCCGAGGGTCAGTCCGACGATCAGGATGATATAGCCGGCCAGGTAGATACCGAATGACATAGCTCCCTCCCGGGTTTTGACCGGAAGAGACGTCGGTACCTGCACGGACCCACACGCCGCCATCCACCGCCGTGATCCTGTCCCGCCCCGCCGTCAGTGCCGGATCACGGTGCCAGGATGGCAACGATCGTCTTCGCCGTCGCCCGCGAGGTGCCGTTGCTATAGAAGACGTAGACCTTGTGCGTCTTCTCATCGACGGTGCAGGTCCGCGCCGCGCCGCCGGTCGGCACCTTCGCCACCACCGTGAACTTGCTGGGCGAATCCTCGTGCACCACTGTGAGCGTGCTGTCGGCGCGATTGGGATTGAACGCCAGCTTGGTCGACGGGTCGAAGCAGTTCTGGTCGGCGCGGCTCGGCACCCGGATCCGCTGCACCACGTTTCCGTTGTCGGCGTTCACCACGACCATTTCAGTGTCGCACGCCATGAAGAGGCGGCGGCTGGCGTTGTCCATCGACAGCCCCTGCGCCCGGCCGCACGCGGGGATCCGATAGGTCGCCTCGGTCTTCATCGTCGCCGCGTCGTCGCGGACGACGTACCCGGAATCCTCGACGTTGAGGAACAGCTTTCCCTTCCCGTCTGCCGCGCCCGACTCGAGCCCGTCGCCCAGCGTCCCCTTGGTGATCAGCGTCCCCGTCTTCATGTCGACGGCCCATGCGTCCTTGTCGACCCAGGTGAAGGCGTGGTGGGTGAATGGATCGTAGCGGATGCCGTCACCCTTGGTGTCGACGTGGCCGGTGACCGCCAGCGTCTTGAGATCGAAGATGACGCCGTTGCGGACCAGGCCGCGGTTTTCGTCGGAGGCAATGGCGTAGCCGCCGCCGCCACCGGCGACGGTGCCGATCACGCTGTCGTGGTCGACGTCGATCACCTTGTCGCCCATGCCATAGAGCCTGCGGCCCACGGGGTCGACGATGATGTAATCGGCGCGGGCCGAGCCGAGGTCGAGCGTCTTGACGACGTGGTATTTCGAGCCCTGCGCGGCGAGCGACGCCGGCTGCATCGGCCCGAGGGCGGCCGCCGCGAGCGCGGCGACAACGAGAGGAGAAAGTCGAACCATGCGAACTCCTGGCAGAAGAGAAGCGAGACGACCGGCCCTGAAGCTATGTCGGGAAGCTGTCGGCAACGTGAATCCTCGCGGGGGGCGATCTGGTCCTCCGGTGCGGGCCACGCGTCCCCGGGTCGTCACCGGGTGAGACCGCGCCAATGAGAATGACCGCGCGCTCCACTGTAGCCCGGGGGACGGAATGCATCGAAGACTGTGCGGCCTTGTTGGAGCAGCGATCATCCTGGCGCCGGCGCCCGCGCTGGCGCAGCAGACTGTGTCGGTGGTCGTCAGCAATGACTTTGACATCTCGCACGGCTGGTATCCCTTCGTCGGCGGCAACTGGCGCGATGTCTGGAGCTCCAGGATTGTCGTACCGGTCCTGGATCCGGGCAGGTTTGCCGGCGGACTGACCCCGTTCAGGACCGGGGGTAACCAGACCCATACGCTCTGGTTTCATGGAGCCGATGGACGGACCTACATCTTCCGTTCGACCGCCAAGGCGCCCAGCAGCGGTCTCGATCCCGATCTTCGGCACGGCCTCGCCGGCGCCATCGTCCGCGATGAACTGAGCGGATACCATCCGGGCGCCTCGTTCATTGCCGAGCCGCTCGAGCGCGCCGTCGGTGTCCGCACCACGACCTCGTACCTTGGCATCCTGCCCAGCGAACTCGGCGCAGATTCGCTCAACAAGACGTACGGCGGCAAGGTCGGAGAGATCGAAGACCGCCCCGAAGCTGGTCACGACACCGTCCCGACACCGTTCGGCGCCGACGACATCAAGAGCACCGAAGCTGTCGCGAATGCTCTCGACGCGACCCTTCGCGATCGAATCGACACACGGGCGTATCTCGCCGCCAGGCTCGTCGACGCGCTGATCGGTGATCCCGATCGCGGCTGCGACCAGTGGCGGTGGGCCGAATTCAACCGCGATGGCGGCAAGCTCTTCGTCCCGATCGCGCGTGACCGCGACCACGCCTTCGCCCGCACTGGCGGGATGATCTATACGCTCCTTCGCGATCTCTATTCCAAGGAAACGAATTTCGACGCCAAGCCGCCGTCGCTCGGCGGGATGACGTTCATGACCACAGCCTTCGACCGGAGCGAGCTCGTCGATCTCGACTGGACGACGTGGGATTCTGTGGCCAAGGCGATCCAGCATGCGTGGACCGACGCCGCGATCGACTCGGCGGTCCACATGATGCCCCAGGGGTGGGTTGCCTCGAGCGGCGACTTCATCGCCGCGTCACTCAAGGCGCGTCGTGACAAACTCCCCGACTATGTGCGGAAGTACTTCGAGATGGTGAATGGCAGCGCCGTGGTCTTCGGCAGCGACGAATCCGATCGCGCAACCGTCGACCGCCTCGCCGATGGAAGCATCACCGTCACGATGGAGGCAGCGCCCGCGAAGGGGAGCGGTGACCGGCCGGTCGCAATGGTGAGGCACTTTAGCGCCGACCAGACGAGCGAGATCCGGCTCTATGTGGAAGACGGCGCGGATACCGTTCTCGTCCGCGGTGGCTCGAAGAACGGCAACATCGTCGTGCGGGTGATCGGCGGGAACGGCGACGACGTCCTGGCCGATTCGTCGACCTCAGGCCATACGATCTTCTATGACAGCAAGGGCCACAATCATTTTACCGTGACCGGCCATGCGGAGGTCGATCGCTCGTCGTTCACCCTCCCGCACCCGGATACGGCGACGACGGCGGATTCATCCGGCGATCATGATGCGCACGCCCCGGGTACCGTCCATCTCGACCAGCGCCGCGGCCGGTTCCTCGATCTCGTCGGCGGATCGTGCGTCGTCCTCAAGGATGAAACGGCGAAGCGCGACCGCGACTGGGGAACCAAGTCCGGCTACATGCCGCTGGTGAACTTCCCCAGTGGGTACGGGGTTGCGTTGGGACTGCAGTGGACGGCGACCAATTACTCGTTCCGCCGCTTTCCCTATCAGAGCCGCTTCACGCTCGCCGCCCTCGGCACGCCACTCGGTGGCGGCGCGGGCGCGGCAAAGATGACCCTGGACCTTCGTCCGGAAAATTCGGACATGGCATTCGTCGTGACCGCCGAAGCGACCCAGTTTCATACCTCGCGCTTCTTCGGTTTCGGCAATGAATCCCCGACAATCACTGTGACGGAAGCGTGGCTCAAGCGCAACGAGCTCACCTTCGAGCCGGCGGTTCGCTGGTACCTCGGTTCCAAGTCGTGGTTTTCCCTCGGCGGAGTCGCGGCGTATCGCTCGATCGCTGCGCAGCCGGGCAGTCCCGGCGACTCGCTCGGGCCGAGCATTCTCAATGGCTCGAGCGCCGGCGCACGCTTCCGGTTGGCAATCGACCGCCGGGACAACATCGTCGATCCGCGCTACGGCTTTACCCTCGGCGGTACCGCGACGTGGTATCCCAAGCTCTGGGACGTTCCGGAATACGGTCGCGCGGAAGGCTATGCCACCGCGTACGTGAGCCTCGGTCCGCCAACACTGGCGTTGCGGGTCACCGGTGCCAAGATCTACGGCGATCAATTTCCACTTTACGATGCCGCGATGATCGGCGGCCGGACCTCACTCCGCGGGTTGACCTGGGATCGATATGCCGGGGACGCCGACGTCGTGGGGAGTGCCGAACTCAGGATTCCGCTCTTCCACATGACGATCCTTGATCGAGGGAAGCTCGGGCTGATCGCGTTCGAGGATGCTGGGCGGGTCTGGTATCGCGGGGCGTCGGACGGCGGCTGGCATCGCGGCACCGGCGGCGGATTCTCGTTCACGACGGTCGGAATGGTCGGCACGCTGGTGTACGCGCATAGCGATGGATCGCACGTGTATGTCAGCGTCGGCTTTCCGTTCTGACCGTCAGATTCCGATCAGTGATGTCGAGTCGGCAGCGCCGGAAAAGGCGATCGGTCCGTCGGGAATTCCGGTAAACCACTGCTTGAGGGCGTCGACCGCGACGCCGCAGAGGCGGCCGGACGCGGCGCCGGCATCGAGTTCGTGCATCACCACGTCAATCGGGAGACCGGCGCGATAGGGGCGCGCTGCCGACAGCGCCTCGCAGACATCCGCCGCAGCCAGGACCCGCATCGACATCGTCAACGCATCGCCGGTGAGACCGACGTGGTAGCCACTGCCGTCGAGCCGCTCGTGATGCGAGGACGCGAGCATCGCGAACCGGGCAAACCGCGGAACGCCACGCAGAATTTCGAGCGTGTATCGCGTGTGATGCTGCATCGCCCGCGATTCCGCGTGGGTGAGCGTCGTCGCCTTGTCGAGGATCGTGTTGGCGACGCCGAGCTTGCCGATGTCGTGCAGCAGGCCGGCGCGGCGCACCGCGCGGATCTCGCGGCTCGTCATGCCGAGTTCCGTGGCAGTCCGGGTCGCGAGGAATGAGACGTTCTGCGAATGCCGCGCGGTGAACGGACTCTTGGCGTCAATCACCCGCGCGAACGCCTCGGCGATGGTATCGAGACGCAGTTCGTCGGCGTAGACCACTCGTTCCGGCAGCTCCGCCACCGGCAATGCATCGAACGAGTTGGCCGCGCGGAGCGCGCCCCAGAACGCCGCGTCATCGGCGAACGAATCGAGCGCGTCGACGACCGCCGGATCGAACCAGCGACCGCGGCGGCGATGCGCAACGTCGTACGCCGCGGCGACGCCGAACGCCTGCTCGAATACTTCCACCGTCTGCGCCAGGCCAACGATGCGTGACAGGAACGGAATCCGGTCGCCGGCCAGCCCGCGCGGCACACCGTTGCCATCCCAGTGTTCCTCGGTCGACGCGATCGCGTCGCAGGTCGCCTTCGGCATCGCCAGCATCGCCGCGGTGACCACCCCGCGCGTCGCACGCGTCTCGGCCATCTGCTGATGCACCGCGGGGGAATCGTGGAAGCGGGTGAAGGCGTGCCATCCCCGTGCGAGCCAGCCGTCGCCCGCACCATGGCGCAGGACATATCGGGCGACTTCGCGGCGGTCGGTCCAGTCGATGAGGCGTCGCGCCGCCTTGAGCGCGCGATCGTCGGCGCCGAAGAACGAGGCGAGGTGCGCGGAGTTGCTGGTGCTGCCGAGGTCCTTGAGCAGCAGCGCGTAGAAGAGGGCGTTCCGGTCACCGTCGCCGAGCTGGAGGACACGACCGAGCCGCATCCCGATGATGGCGGTGCGGATCGAATGCCCCACCGGCTGTCCTTCGGCCATGTCGAGCGCGTGCGACAGCGCCCCGATGACCTCAGTCAGGCGAATTCCGGCATAGTGCGACTCGACCGGCTGTGCCTGGGGCGGCGTCCAGTCGTTCCGCGTCGACATCAGGATGATCCGCGCTGGGGTGCTGCCGACGCGATCTCGCTTGGGATGCGGCCCGGCGGCGCGCCGCAATCCAGCAGCGGAGCGCTCAGTTCCCGGGAGAAGTCCGCGCGCTGTTGCAGTCAGCGCCATCAGGTGGTTCGGCACGACGTACCGGAGGGGCAAAATCGGTGCCCTGCGTGACGGTCCGCCGTATCTCAAAAGGGATACGCGGAACGGATTGCCGGGGACAGGCCTGTGAAGCGGCGTGACAGTTGGGTGTAAGGTGACCGGCGCGGGTCGCGAGTGGCGAGATTGGAAAAGCGCAGTGGTAATCAACAATACAGTGTGATGTGAGCAACGTCGTCCGGCAATCGTCATCACCACAGACATTCATTTTCGAGGTGATACCGATGCGCATCAGATTCCTTGCCGCCCTGCCGCTTCTCGGCGCGATCGCCCTCATGCCGAGCCCGAGCTCTGCGCAGGTGACCACGCCAACGACGACAACCCGGCGAACGACGACCACGACCACGACGCAGCTGGGGTCGCCGCTCACGATCACGACCTATTCGACCGGGACCCAGGGTGACTGGCACAGCAACTACATGAAGTGGCGCCCCACCACCGTGTACTGGTACAACAATCAGTACTACCCGCGGTCAGTACGGGGTGGCCGGGCAGTCGAGGTGTATCACTCGGGAACCAGCTACTTCCTCCCGCCGCAGGATCAGGCGTGGACCAACCACGGTGACACCCGATTCAACTACAAGCAGGTTCCGACCAGTGATGACTATACCCACATCACCACATGGGGACACCCGCCCGCAGGCGATGGGCATCCACCGATCTGATCTGTGAAGTATCGGTGGGTGGAATAGCCGCTCGTGTGCACGCGCCGGACGATCCTCCCCCGGGAGGTCGTCCGGCGTCGTCCTGGCCGGCGAAAGGCGCTACCTATCACAGGAACCTCGCCGTAGCTTGAGGAAGTCTCCTCTTCGGCGATGACGATGCCCTCGACACGACGTGATTTCCTGCAGCAGACGGCCGGCGCGATGGCGGCCTTCACCGTTCCGCGACCGGTCGGCGCGCACGCTGTACCTGCCGACCACGTGCGATCAACACCGTCGCGCGTCGTCGCGCAACCGGTGCCGCTCTCTCGCGTCCGACTGACCGGCGGCCCCCTGCGCGACGCGCAACAAGCGGATATGACGTATCTGCTCTCCCTCGAACCCGACCGGATGCTCGCCTTCTACCGCCTGCGCACCGGCCTCCCGGAAAAGGCGCAGCCGTACAGCGGCTGGGACGGCCCGGGGCACAACCTCACCGGTCACGTCGCCGGTCACTATCTCTCGGCGGTTTCCCTGATGTATGCGGCGACCGGCGACGGGCGGTTCAAGCAACGCGCCGACGACGTGGTGAATGGACTCAAGGAGGTGCAGGACAAGAACGGCGACGGCTATCTCTCCGCGCTGGAAAAGGGGCGCGATGCATTCGCGGCGTTGTCGCGGGGCGACATCAAGGCGGCGCCGTTCGACCTCAACGGACTCTGGTCGCCGTGGTACACGCTGCACAAGACCTTCGCCGGACTGCGCGACGCGTGGCGCTACACCGGCAACAAGACAGCACTCACTGTCGAAACGAAATTCGCAGTGTGGGCCGAACGGACGCTGGCGCCGCTCAACGACGCCCAGATTCAGCAGATGCTGAATACCGAGCACGGTGGAATGAACGAGGTCCTCGCGGATCTGTCGGCTGACACCGGCGACGCACGCTGGATGCGCCTGTCGCGCGTCTTCGAGCACCGCGTGGTGGTGGACCCGCTCAAGCGCGGCCACGACGATCTCGCCGGCCTTCACGCCAATTGCACCATCCCCAAGCTGATCGGTTCGGCGGCGCGATACGTCCACACCGGTTCCACCGCCGACATCCTCGCCGCAGGAACGTTCTGGTCCGCCGTTGCCGAGCACCACAGCTTCGTCACCGGCGGGATGGGGAACAACGAATACTTCTTTGCCGCCGATCAGGATGCGGCGCATCTCGCCGGCCGCAGCTGCGAATCGTGCAACGTCTACAACATGTCGAAGCTGAGTCGCACGATGTTCTCGCTCTCTCCTGATCCGGCGTACATCGACTTCCTCGAACGGTCGGTCTTCAATCATGCGCTGGCGTCGTTCAACCTCGACGACGGGCGGATGTCGTACATGGTGCCGGTCGGCCGCGGGGTCGAACAGGAGTACCAGGACATGCACCAGGACTTCACCTGTTGCGTCGGCACCGGCATGGAGAATCATGCGCTGCACGGCGACGGGATCTACTACGAATCGCCCGATGCGGTGTGGGTCAACCTCTTTGCGCCGTCGACAGCGGACTTCGCTCACGGACTCCGGCTCGCGATGGAGACGGACTTTCCCGAAGGCGAGCGCGCCACGATCCGGGTCACGCCGGGTGCGCAGCGCGAATTCACCCTGATGGTGCGCCGCCCGGTGTGGGCCGGTGACCAGTTCGCCATGCGGATCAACGGACAGGAGTTCGCAGTCCCGTCGATCGCGAAGCCGGCGAGCGGTGGCACCGGCCGGCAGGGTGCAGTCGATCCGCACCCGAGCGTGGTGAGCACCTTCGTCGAGTTGCGTCGCGTCTGGCGGAACGGTGATGTCGTGGAAGTGGCACTCCCCAAGTCGTTGCGGCTGGTGCCAACGCCCGATGATCCGAAGGTCGCGGCGATCATGTGGGGACCGCTCGTTCTTGCCGCCGATTGGGGCCCCAGGCTTGAGGGCCGCGCGGCGCGCACTGCCGCGCCACCGGTACCGAAGCTGATGACCAACGGCGCGCCGGTCGCCGAGTGGGTGGTGCCGGGTGCGCGTCCCGGAGACTTTCACGCCGTGCACGTCGCACGCGTGACCGGAGACTCGGCGCCGCCAGGCGACGTGCCGCTGGTGCCGTTCTATCGCAGTCGCGGACGGCGGTACAGCATCTACTTCGACGTCCTCACGCAGGCGGAGTTCGACGCGAAGACGGGGTGATTACTGTCGCTTTCCCTCAAACCGCGCCGGGTCGAGGTTGTATCGCCGCAGCACCGCCTCGACGCGCGGCAATTTCGGGAAGGTGCCGACCAGCCGCGCGGCATAGGTCGGGAAGTCGTCGCCGTCGCCGGCCGTGGCATGTTCCATCGCGTCGATCATCGCTGTCGTATCGTTCAGCCCGGAATACGCGACCACCAGTCCGGTCCATCGCGTCCACGCCCCTTCCGGCATCGCGACCAGACGCTTCACCAGCGCTTGCGCTTCGGCGACATTCCCCGACCGGGCCAGCGCAGATGCCGCGACGCCGATTCGCACCGGGCCCGAGGAGACTGCCAGGATCCGGCGTGAATAGAATGCGGCGGAATCGGGGAACCCTGCCTCCACGAAGGCGAACGCGAGGATCGAGAGTGCAGTCACGCTTGACGGCTCCATCTGCGTGCCGCGCCGCGCCTCTTCCAGTCCTTCGGCTGGGCGCCCCGACTCCGCTTCGGCCCAACCGAGATAGACGGCAGTCATGAAGTAGAGGGGATCGCACGAAACAGCGCGTTGGAGCACTGGAATCGCCTCTGCCGGCCGCCCCTGGTTCATCAGCGTGTAGCCGAGACGGTAGCGCGGCTCGGCGGCATTGGGGTCGAGCGCGATGGCGCGCTTGAGTTCGGCTTCCGCCTCTGGCCAGTCGAACGCCTCTGCATCGACATATCCCAGCGCGAGGTGAGCATCGGACAGCGTCGGATCGAGCCGGACCGCACGCTCCGCAGCTGCTCGCCCGCGTGGCAGCACGTCACCGGTACGCGTCGGCGTGTACGACGGTGAGACCATCAATGCGTTCGACAGCGCAGCCCACGCCCTCGCGAACATGCTGTCGCGAACCGTCGCCTGTTCAAAATCGGCGATCGCCGCAGTGATCCCCGGCCCGCGACGACGATAGAGATACATCCCCTTGAGGTAGAGATCGTATGCTTCGGGATCGCTCGTTCCGCGCGCGGCGCTTCCGGTATTCGCCAACGTGACCTGCAATTGCCCGGCGATGGCGCGCGCGAGCTCGTCCTGCACTGCGCGCACGTCATTGGCCGCGTGCTGATAGTTCTCGCGCCAGACGACCTGGCCATCGCTGGTGTTCGACAATTCAACCGACACGCGAACCTGGTCGCCGTCGCGGCGAACCGTTCCCTCGAGGACCTGACTGACCTGGAGCGCCCGGCCGATCTCCTGCGTCGTTGCTCCCTTTCCGGCGTAGCTCGCCGCCGAACGCTCGCCCGCGAGCCGCAACCCCGGAATCTGCGACAGCGTGTTGGTCACATCGTCGCCGATGCCCTCGGCGAGATAGGCGTTCGCCGTGTCATTTCCCGATGACGCGAATGGAATGATCGCCAGCGACTTCCCTGCACCGGTCGTTGCTTTCGCGCCGGCATGACCACGAAGGACCCACACGCCGGCTGCCACGATCGCGATCACTGCGATCGCGAGAATTCCGCCGACCCTTCGGGAATTGTTGCGCGAACCCTTCGGAACTGATGCAGCGCTCGATCCGGTGCTGACCGCCTGGTCGAGTGCAGCGAGAATCTCTCCCGCCGACGCCGGACGCCGTGCAGGATCCTTTTCCAGCGCGCGAGCGACCACGTCGCAGAGTGCCGCGGGCGCATCGGGGCGTGCTGATGCGAGCGGCGCTGGCTTCTCCGTCATTTGCGCCACCACCATCGCTTGCAGCGATCCCTTCCCCGCAAACGGATGCCGCCCCGCCAGCAACTCCCACGCGATCAATCCCCAGGCATAGATATCGGCGCGATGGTCAGCGTCGGGATCGCCCGCCGCCTGCTCCGGCGCCATATATGCCGGCGTGCCGAGGGTGCTCCCCGCCTGCGTCAGCGTGATGCTGGTGTCGCCGCGGGGATCACCGTCCTGCGTGCGCGAGAGGTCGATCGCCTTGGCGATGCCGAAATCGGCGACAACCGCGGCGCCACCCGAGATCAGCACATTCTCCGGCTTGATGTCGCGATGGACGATTCCTTCGCCATGCGCATATGCCAGGGCGCGGGCGATGTCGCGCAGGATGTGGATCGCATCGGCGATCGGCACCGGTTCGCCGGTTGCCATCCGTGCCCGCAGCGACTCGCCGCGCACAAACGGCATGGTGTAGTACGGCAGGCCGTCGGCGTCGCCCGCCGCCAGCACCGGGACGATGTTCGCCTGCTGCAGGCGCGCCGCGAGCTTCACCTCGCGCGCGAATCGCTCGACACTCATCCCCTCGGCCTGCCCCGGCGTGATCACCTTGATCACCACGCTGCGATTGAGCGCCGTTTCGGTGGCGACGAAGACGCGCGACATCCCGCCGCCGCCGAGTTCGCGCTCGATGAGATACGCACGGCCGAGCGCCGACTGGAGTCGGCCGCGAAGGTCGCCCGACGGCTGGCCCGTACTCACCGCCTCCGCGCCGGAATCGGCCACTTGAGCGTCCCGGGACAGATCGTCTGCCCCAGCTGCTTCACGATGGCGATCAGTCGCAGCTCCGTTCGCAACGAGGCGAAGGTCGGATCACAGCCGATGGTGCTGTTTGCAAGGATGAATTTGTTGAGCCGGACACTTCGCTCCAGCGCGTCAAGCGCCGCTGAGTTGTTGCCTAGTGCGACATTGGCGATCACCAGATCGTAGTCGCGCGACCCGCCCGCCTCGATCCGCTCGATGGCGGCGAGTTGCTGATCCGCCTCTGCCCATCGTCCGGCGAGCGCGAACCGCCAGACGTAATAGCCTCGCACACCAGGTGACATCGAGTCAGCCCGAAACAGCCGCTCGAAGACGGCTTCGGCGCTGTCCGGCTTCTGCGTGAATGCAAACGCCAGTCCGAGATACTCGTTGATGTTCTCGTATGCCGGATCGAGCTCGATCGCGCGATGGGCCGCAACGATCGCCTCGTCGAATCGACCAGCCGAGATGAGTTCGTAGGCGAGATCGTTGAGCGCAACGGGGGAAAGCGGATCGAGATCGACAGCCATGCGCCCTTCGCGGATCGCATCGTCCATGCGCCCCAGTTCCGCGAGATTGTCGGCGTGCCACTGACGTGCCGTGACGTTGCGTGGATCCCGCGCCAGTACACTGGTGAACTCGGGCTCGGCGTCGGCCGGGCGCGCCCCGCCGGTCAAGGCATAGGCGAGCGCGAGCTGTCCGTCGACCAGCGTGGAGTCGATCGCCAGCGCCCGGCGGGACAACCGCACCGCCTCACTGATCGCTGAGTCGGCGGAGACCTGCGTATACCCCGGAATCACCGTGAGGGTCATCGCCAGACCGGCATACGCCTTGGCGAAGTTGCCGTCGAGCGCGATGGCCCGCTGGTAATAGTCAATCGAGTGGCGGAGGTTCTCTCCGCCACGCTTGGCGAAGAAGTACTGCCCTTTGAGATAGAGATCGTACGCGTCCACGTTGTTCGTCCCGCGCTGGGTCTGCGCGGTCGAGGCCCCCGGCGTCGTTTGCAGATGCAGCGCCGCGCTGACCCCGGCGGTGATCGAATCCTGCGCCGCCGAAAAGTTGCCATCTGCCGGCAGCGTGTAGTTGTGCGACCACAACGCCGATTCGTCCGCCACATTCACCAGGTCGACCGTCACGGTGACGTGATCGGCGGTGCGGCGATATTCACCCTGAAGCACCACGGGTACCCGCAGTTGCGTCCCCACGTCATGAATCGGCTTCCCCTTCGCCGCCTCGGACGAAGTGCGCGCCTTGACGGTGAGCCCCGGAAGCGCCATCAGCGCGCTGCGCACATCGTTGGCGATCCCGTCGGCGAGATAATCGTACGCCGTATCGTGCCCGACGTTCTCGAACGGGAGGACAGCGATGGCCCGTGCAGCCGACGAACCACTGTGACCGGCGGCAAGGCGCCAGGCAGCAATTCCTGCGACGACAACAACGCCCGCGGCAATCGCCATCCACGGAATGCGCCGTGCAGCGGGGCGCACCGCCGGGGTCGGTCGCGTCTGCGTCGGCGTGATTCCGCTCGATGGCGTCCCGAACGGCTCGAGAGCGGCGTGCAGGTCGGCCGCGGTCTGCCACCGATCGGCGGGGCGCTTGGCGAGCGCTCGCATCACCACCGCTTCGAGCGGCGCCGGCACACCTGGCCGCCGCTTCCCAACTGGATCGGGCTCCTGCGTGACGTGCGCCGCCAGGACCTGCTGCGGCGTGGCGCCGACGAACGGTGGTTGGCCGGTGAGGAGCTCGTACGCCATCGCTCCAACGGCGTAGATGTCGCTGCGATGATCGATGTGCGGATCGGCCGCGGCCTGCTCCGGCGACATGTACGCCGGCGTTCCCACCGCGACGCCGAGGGTCGTGACGGTGTTCCGACCGGTTGCTTCGCTGATCGCCTTCGCCACGCCAAAATCGGCGACCAGCGCATGACGCCCGGAAAGCATCACGTTGTCCGGCTTGATGTCGCGATGCACCACACCGTGCTCGTGCGCGTGGCTCAGCGCGTCGACCACTTCGGTGATCAGCCGCACTGCTTCGTGCACCGGCAATTCGCCCTCGCGACCGATTCGCTCGCGCAGCGATTGGCCGGTGACGTAGGGCATGACGTAGTAGAGGAAGCCCTCGGCTTCGCCCGAATCGAGGAGCGGCAGGATGTTGGGGTGCTGCAGCTGGGCGGCGATCTCGATTTCGCGGAGGAAGCGCGCCGCGCCCATCGACGCCGCGAGATCCTCGCGGAGCACCTTGATCGCGACCTTGCGGCGGTGCTTGACGTCCTCGGCGAGGTACACGGTTGCCATCCCGCCCTGGCCGAGTTCCCGCTCGATCCGGTAGCGGTCGCCCAACGCGGCCTGGAGCCGGTCGAAGCTCACCCCGTCCACCCGATTGTCTCGCTAGCCGAAGCGGCCGTTTGGAGCGGGTCGAAACTCACAGATTTACACTGCTCACCACTGGGCGTCCTGACGGGCAAGTACGACACATCCGGCGCCCCCGGCGAGTGGGAGGAATGATCAGGCATTCGATGGAGTGCTGAGAGAGGCTTGAATCTGGTCCCGGCGGCGCCTCGGTGGAAGCCTGACGCTGGTCCTGATGCAAGACTTCCTCCGGTCGCCGGAGCGCTACTGTACCCGCCAGATGTCAAGGAAACCGGTGGTTTGGTGGCCGTTGGCGTTCCCTTCCGGGAGCGCGATCCGCCCGTCGACGATGATCGGCGAGTTCCAGTGACCGGGGCCACAGTCGAGCGTGGTCACCTCCCTCCCGGTGGCCGCGTCATAGACGCGGAGCCCGCCGTGCGGGTCGTAGATGAACGCCATTCCGTCAACGATCACGGGGCTCGTCCCGCCGTGCACGTTGTGCCATTCCGGGTGCAGTTGCGTTCCACGGACCGTCCACGCCGAGGTCGCGCCGTTGTCGGCGGCAAAGATCCACTCGGTGCCACCGCTCCTCCAGAGTGCCGGAGCGGTAAAAAGCCTGGTGTTGGACGGTGTCGCGACGCTGGATGCTTCGCCTCCCTTGTGCGGCACGGTGCCGCTCATCGTCGACCAGTCGAGGATCCGGATCAGCGCATCCTTTCCACCCTGCAGGACGAGACCGCCATCGAGGAGGAGCGGCGACGTCGAACCGAGATCGGCGTCGTCGTCGTTGAGCTGCGCCGTATTGATCGGGGTGTAGTTGCCGAGCATGCGGGTGGCGTCGGCGTTGAGCTCGACCACCGCGTCGCCCCAGCTGGTGCGGCCGTCCCACGTCGCGTTGCCGGTCGCGATGAAGATGTTGCCGGTGGCCGAGTCGATCACCGCGCCCGCCCGACCCCAGATCGCCGAATCGCTCTCCTTGCATGATGCCGGGTCGATCAACTCAGCGCGATCGCTGCAGAGCGTATTCCAGACGTGCAACAATCGCCCCGTCGCTGCGTCGAGCACGGCGACGTGTCCCTGATAAGGCGGCGCGTCGCCGATGTATCCGCCAGTCACGGCGATCACCTGCCCGCGAAAGATCGTCAGCGGGGACGCGATCTTCTCGCGCGTCGGAAGACGCGTGATCGATGTGGTCCAGCGCACGCTGCCATCGGCAACGGAGAGTCGTCGAATCGAGCCATCCGGCGCCGCCGCGTAAATCGACTGCCGATCGGGATCGGCGACCGGCGTCGACGTCGTGATCTGTCGCGACCCGGCAAGCGTCGAGTACGACGGCGGCGTGAACTCCCAGAGGACCGTACCGCGATCGGCGTCGATCGCGAGCGTCTTGCCGTACGTCGTAGTGACGAAGAAGACGTCGTGCGCCGATCCGTTCACCGCCACCCCGTGCAGATAGATCGCCGATGCATCGACCGTCCCGTCGATCGCCACCTGCTGTCGCTGCATCAATGCGACGTTGGCGGCGGTCACACCCATCGAAGCCGCGGGCGCACTGCTGCGTGCCACATTCGACCCGAACGTCGGCCAATCGTCGTGGGGCGGCGGGCGACGCCCGCTTGTATTCGAGCCGGGTGTCGGTTCCAAGGCGAGGAGTGTCAGAGCGAAGAGGACAACGGTGGAATGAGACCATGCATGGGTCAGCATCTGGACTCCAACCGTGGAGGTTCTGGCCTGATCGGCGAAGGCGACCGTGGAGTATACTCGCTAGTGTACTGGAGTTTGTAGCAACCATTGATTGATCGCTTCAAATGACGCGCCGGCGCTCAGGTGCAACGCGAGATCATGACCAGTATTGGGAACGATCACGACGGTGAGGCTCGCCGCGTGAGTGTAGAACGGCTGCTCGTTGGCCTTCACGGCGAGCGCATCGGTGCAGTCGAGTGCCAGACCGCACGATAGACGATCTTCCTCTCCCGACATCAGCAGCACGGGCCGCGTGATGCGGTTGCTGATGTTCGAGTCCGCCGGCACGCGGCCGATCGCAATCCCCTGCTGGAATTCCGTCGACGAAACGATCGACTTGTGGGCGTCGTCGTACGCGATCTCCCTCGGGTCGGCACCCGCGACGTCATAGAACGGCGCGCGTCCGGCAGGTGACGCGGTCGTTGTCCAACCGCTGTCCAGCGCGCTACCGGCGAATTGCGGATCGCGGCTCGCCTGACGCAGGACAAGTTCGCCCGTGGTCAGCGCGGGACCGACAGCATGGAGACTGCCGGTGAGCACCAGCCGCGCGGCATCATTGAATTCCGCACTTTCCAACTGGGCGATACGCGATCCGTAGGAGTGGCCTAGGAGATTGACTTCGTGGAACTGCGCGTGAAAGTGCTGCAGAATCTGGTGCAGGACATAAGCGTCAGCGTACATCGTGACGCTCGTGCTGGAAAGCGGGCTGCTCTTGCCGATACCGAGACGGTCGTAAGCGAATGTCGCTCGACCGGCGGCGAGCGCGCGCTGCACGTATGAATATCGCGAACCGTCAAAGCCGGAGTCCCAGTACGAACGGTCGTACGTCGCGCCGTGCACGAGGATATCGATGACGTCGTGCACGTCGGGTCGTGATGGCGAGCAGAACGTCCCGGAAATTGTCGCTGAGATTCCTTCGCCCGGCGCCAGCGCGACATCGAGGGTCGCGGGGATACAACGTCCCGCGGATGATCGCTGCTGTGCCGCAGCGGGGAACAGCGTCGCGGTGGCCGAGATGACCACACACCAGAGCGCAGCAATCCGAGTTGCAATCGGTTGTTTCATTCGAGCGGGCCTCCATCGGCGGCTTGACCGCCGGCGCGAATAGCGGCGGCGCTCCAGGTGAGCCGTCCCGCATCGATGTCGCTGATGACGCGGCGCACCCATGCGAGCTCGATGTCGACGATCGCCGTGAGATACTCCGATTCGAGCAGGAAAAGTCGCGGGACCGCGTCGGCGTGCTCGCGCAACAGGTCGGCCAGCGGCTGGCGTCGGGCATCGAGCGCGGCCGCCCGCTGCGCCAGGACCTCGCGCGCCTGGGGCGGCTCGAAGAGGTAGATGAAGGACAGCGCTGCCGGGAATTCGGGGAATTCGGACGCCGGCGTGGAGAGCATCGTCCGCAGCCAATCGTGAATTGCCTTCCGGCCCGGAGCGGTGAGTTGGTAGACCGTCCGCTCGGGACGATTCTCTGATCTATTGGTGCCCTGAACGGCAATCAGTCCATCCCGCTTCAACCGGGCGATCGTCTGATAGAGGCTGGTGCGGTGGCGGACGTTGACCACATGATGGGTCCCCCGATCGCGCATCAGTTGCTGCATTCGATAGGGATACATCGGTGCTTCGTCGAGAAGGGCGAGGATGACGAGAGCGAGGGGGGAAAGCGCATGCCTGCGCGGTCTTGTCATAGTCATAATATGACTAGTTGTTGAAATACCGTCAAGCAGGTGGGAGGGGATGGCCGGGACGGTCTGTCCGATCCCGTAAGGCAGGTCCCAGGAACCACACGCCGTCACGGCCCCGAAAGATCGAATCCGAATTGGAATCGTGGCGTCGTCTGATTCGAAAGCCGCCACGTGAACTGCGTTCCCAGCTTCAAGGGCGAAAGAAACGGCAACAGGTTCCCCAACCCGAACCCCGCCTCGACGTAACCGTTCGGCGCGGTATGAAATGCACTATCGGTCGGAAGTGGTATGTGATTGTGAAAATCGATCACGAATGCCGAGCTGTAGACCCGGAGGGTGAACGGAAGCAGCCGAATCAACGGTATCCCGCTGCGCTTGAAGATCAGTCCGTTGAAGTCGTGCCGGATCGACAATGACGCCACCTCCGTCCCGCCGAACGCCGTGTCGCCCAACGTCTTGAGGCCCGCTCCCTGAAACCCCAGCGCGTGGACAGAGAAGTCGAGCGTGAAGTACCGCTGCGGGGGCACGGTGCCAGTCGTGGTGCCGAGCAACGCCAGGATCGTCGTGACCCCGGAATTGTGAAGACGCTGATGGCGCTCCAGAAAGAGCGTGTAGCGGGCAAACCGGAAATCCGACGCAATCAGCGACGGGTCCGACACCTCCGCGCCCAAGGTGACCTGCGTCCACACGAGCCCCGGGAGCGGCGTCTCGACGCCGCGCTTTCGCACGAGTGATCGGGAATCATAGGTCAACGTCGCCGAGAGCGACCGCATCCGTCCGCCGGTGATGAACCCATTGGCTCGCTGAGGTTCGGTCGGCGTGAACAGCGAAAAGTCGGTCACCACCGGCAGCGGGCTCTGCAACTGGTCATCGTACTGCAGCCGCAATCGGGTAAAGGTGACCGGCCGGATTCCCACCCAGAACGTGGACCCCTGTTCGCGGTAATAGTCGAGCGGATCTCGCTGGTAGAGGAGTGCTTCAAGCGTGCGGTCGCTGTTGTGTGGCACGATGCTCGGTCGTGTGATCGTTTCATCGTGATAACCGGCACCGACCCACAATCGCTGCGGCTGGGACAGCTGCAACGCACCTCCTGCGCGGTATTGCCACCGCGAGCTTCCAAATGCGTAACCAATTTTTCCGTCCGCGATCACATTCTCCGACGCGCGCCAGAGCGCACCGGCGCCGGCATAGGCGCCATCCACGCGGTTGAAGTGGAAGAAGTCCCGGGAGAC
Organism: Gemmatimonadales bacterium; assembly: GCA_036500345.1. Lineage (NCBI taxonomy): Bacteria > Pseudomonadati > Gemmatimonadota > Gemmatimonadia > Gemmatimonadales > Gemmatimonadales bacterium. The sequence goes on from DASYCE010000004.1 coordinate 83,092, forward strand.
CACTTCGATCTGACTGGTCGAGACACTGCGCCGCACGCCCGAGACGCGTCCTGACAGTCGATGCGCACTCGAATCCCGATGCATCCAGACCCGTTGTTCTCCGGCCGTCTGGGCAATGACCGGAGGCTCCAGCCAGAGCGGGTTGTCGTAGCTGTCGGCGTCGGGAGCAACATCAATCCGGATTTCGTTATCCTCGACCGCCGGGGCGGCAGGTTCGACCTGATAGTGGTCGAGATGCGCTTCCTGGCTGACGTGCATGTATCGCGACAGCTTCGGGATCTTGATCGGCAGATGCGCATCGGCCGTGAGCGTCAGGTCGTGCGGCATCCAGTGCCCGTCCCCGACGTCGGCGTAATGCTGCCGATAGCGCACGTTGTGCCACATTCCGAAATCCGCTGCTTCGGTGACGCCAAGATCCATCCCCACGACGTCGTGCGTCGACTCGGAAATGTCGATCGTCCCGGTGAAGCCGAGGGTCGTCGGCGTCCGGGGCAGTATGGCGAGATGATACACTCGCACCCCATCGACCGTGCCCAAGCCGAGCAATTGATACCGGTAGAAGGTGATGGCGTCATCGGCGATCGGCGACACAAAGTCGTACGGTGGGATGTTGATCCGCTGACGCTGAAAGTCGGCAATGTCGACGACTGCAAGCGTCTTCCAGACAAAGGTGAACCTGCTCGCGCGGCGCCGCGCCAGGATCGTTTCGTGGTAGTGCTGCGGCGCACGCCAGTCGACCGCACTGCGGCTCTCACTCACCGTGGCAACCGCGGCGATGGAGTCGGCGGGGACCTCCGTATCGTAGACGGCGAGCTTGACGGCGGCCTGATAGCTCTGGCGCGTTCCATCGGGGAGTTGCGCGTGCCGGCGCGCAACCGCCGCCGCAATGATGGTCCGCCCCGCGTGGAGTGTCGTATCGCGCTGGGCGGCCAACGGTGTGACGCCGAACAGGATTGCTGCACAGCAGTAGTAGATGCGAATCGTGGTACCCTCAGCGGCAGATCGCGGCCCACTCGCCGCGGATGGTGTCAGGCCGGTGTCAGCATTGGTGACGGTACCTTCATTGAGGAGACGCCGCGCAGTTGGGTTCGGCGCACTCGCCCTACAAACTGATTCGGCACCAGCCGTAAATCGTAATCTGGCTGCAAGGTTGGGCGGCTATGCTGGGAAATGACAGTGCGTCGCGCGACGATGGAATCCGTCGAAGCATGGAGGAGTCGACCTGCCGAACCTCGCTGACTGGTATCAAACGTTCGTCCGGTGCTTCATCGCCTGCACACTGTTCGTCCCCGTCGCCGTGTCGGCACAGACAGCGGCCGCGCACTCCGCGGCGGCGATCGATTCGCTTCCCAATGCGGGCTGGCGCGACCTGGCGATCGGCGGCGGCATCATCACCGGGGCGTTCCTGTTCGACGCACCGATCGGTCACTACTTCGACGGACCTCATTCATCCACCGCAACCAGCGCGGCGCGCAACTTCCAGAAATTCGGCGAGATCACCGGCATCGGAGCCGTAATTGGTGGACTCGGCGTGGCAGCCATTGTCACCCGCAACCATCACCTCGCCCAAGCGACGTTGCGCACTGCCGCTGGACTGGCGCTCGCGTCGGGTGTCACACAAGGGTTGAAGTACGCGGTTGGGCGCCAACGTCCCTATCTCGACCCCGACCGGGATGCGACTGATTTTCATTGGTTCGCCGGCACGCCGTCCGGAAGCCCTTCGTTTCCCTCGGGCCACACCGAGACCGCGTTCGCTCTCGCCACCTCTCTCGGCGATGCGATCGATCGGACCTGGGCACGCGTTGCACTGTACGGCCTCGCTACCGGCACCGGCTGGGCGCGGATGCAACAGGAACAGCATTGGCTCTCCGACATCGTCGCGGGCGCTGGTGTGGGAATTCTCGCCGCCAAATTCGCCGACGGCCGGCTCCGGCTGTTCGGGATGCGCGCGCCGCGAGTGCTGCTCTCGGCCCACAGCGCTGGCGTGCGGTGGATGGTGCCGATTCGGTAGACCCTGGCTCGGTGATGAGACGATCGAGCTGTCCGCCTCATGCCAACAGCTATTGCTCCGCTCGCTCAGCAACGATTCCGTCCGTCAGTTCATTGATCTGAACGGCGACATGAAACGGCTCGTTGCGCAGGCTGAGCTCGACCGTCCAGATCCATTGCCCAGGTGAGCCGTCGAGCGACGCGAATCGCATCTCCGATGCGGACGACCGGAATACCTGATCGGAATCCTCTGGGAGAACACCAGCAGCGCGCAGATGGCCCAAGGCGATCTCATGTATCGCCAACCGCGTCAGCGAACACTTCCGAGCGGCAAGGTCAGGCTCGGCGGTGACCGGAATGGCCAGCGAATCAATGCACGGGAATGCTTGCTGAATTGAAGCGAAGCGTTTCGCGGAACGATCGACCGCCGATTTGTCGATCGACGTTTTGACACAGGCCACCGCAACAGCGACACATACAACTGCTATTGCCGAAGCTCTCATCCTCATGGGTCCTCAGTTGGGCGACGCGGCCGTTCGAGAAGTCTTCGGCTTCTGGTTTCGGCACGATGCCAGTCAAGAATCGCGAGCGGCACGATTAGGCTTCGAACGAGCAGCGATCTCGCGAGCTCGGTCAGCGAACCCGATATTCGCTCTGGCGACCAGGCGGCGACAAGCTATTGCCGGCGCTGCGCGGCGCGCCGACGCAAGTGCAGGTATTGGCTACTGGTGGTTGAGGTACCTGTCCGGGATGGGCACTCCGGGCTGCTCGGCCGCCCAGTACACCGTCACCAACCACCAGCGCCTGCCATCGTACAACATCTGGATGCTGTTGATGCCGCGCGCGAACGGCGCCGCGTCCCCTGCCGCTCGACGCGACTCGTATGTGCTGAAGCGATGCACGACGCCGTTGAACGACTCGCCGGTGTGCCACACTTCCTTCTCGAAGAAACCGAGGTGCTCCATGCTCGGTCCGGCGAGATCCGCGAACTCCTCCGGCGTCTCCGCGTGGATGCCGAACCTCGCGGGATCAAGCTCCTCCTTCGGAATGAGCTGCCCGCCCGGCGCGAACAGCCCGCGAAAGCGATCCCAGTCACGATCCTGGCACGCCGGACCTGAAATCACATCGTAGAGCGCGGCGACGATCGCGTCCTCGGACGCGACGTCCGCTGGGGACACGCCATGGGTGCTCGGCGCCGCGCGGGTGGCGCAGTTCGCGAACGTCGGGCCCGGCGACGTTGCCAGCAACGCGAAGCGCTTGATCCTCGACGGATCGCCATCTGCGAGCTGGATGTTCCCACGTACGCTGACAGCGGCCGAGCGCGAACGCGCCGCAAAGATGATTCCCGACGAATCCTCGCTGACGACACTCACCTGGCCGAGCGAGCCGAATTCCCGATGCCGTCCCAGCCACATCGGCGCCTTGCATGTGGGGCAGTGCGCCGCTGCGAATGCCTCGAGCCCGGCGCTATCCTCCGCGTTGAATCTATCGAGCCACTGCGTCAGAAGCCGGCCGGCAGGTGAGTCGAGCGTAGTGACCGCAATCTGCGCGCACATCGTCGTCGGGACGCCGAGTGCGGCGCAAGTGAAGAGCATGCGCGCGAAACGGATGGCGATCATCATTCCTCCCGCAACGCAGTCATCGGATCCATCCGCGCAGCGCGCCAGGCCGGGGCCGCAGCGGCCGGCATCGCAACGCCGAGCAGGACGCCGGCGCAACTGATCCAGGTCCCCGGATCGGATGCCGTTAGGCCGAAGAGAAATGGTGCGATGAGCCGCGTCGCGGCCACTGCGAGCAGCATGCCGATGCCGAGCCCGGCGACGACCACCACGCCCACCTCGCCGACGGCCATCCGGAGCACCCCCCCTCGCGCTGCGCCAAGGGCGATGCGAATGCCGATCTCGTTCTTTCGGCGGGCGATGGTGTACGACACCGTGCCGTACAGGCCGATCAGCGCGAGCAGGAGTGCCAGGCCGCCGAAGAAAGTCGCAAGTGTGGTGAGCAGGCGATCCAGGTTCAGCGATCGCGCCACCTGCTCGCTCAACGTCGTGAATTGCAGCGACGCCGTCGGCGAAAGCTCGGCCATGACACTCTTGACGCCGCTGACGAGGGAACCCGGCGCGACATCGCTGCGGAGTTCGACCGTGAAGCTGCCAAGCGGACGGTCGACCTGCGCGGCCGGGAGGTAGATCACCATGCCGGCAGTATCGCGGAGTGAGGCAAATCTCGAATCCTCGACGACGCCGATCACTTCGAACGGCGCGCTTTCGTGATCGCGAATCGCTCTTCGGAATTCCTTCCCGATCGGGTCGGCCGAGCCGAAGAGCTGGCGCGCCACGCTTCGGGTGACCAGCGCGACCTGCGGCGAGCCTGCGTGGTCGGCCGCGCCGATGTCTCGCCCACGAAGCAAGCGCGTGCCCAGCGTGCTGAAATAACCCGGACTGACGTAGTTGACCCACGAACGCGCGTCCTGCTTGCGCAGGGGATGATAGCCGTCGGCGACAAGGAACGTGTTCTCGCCGTGGTTAGCCAGCGGAGTCATCGACGAGAACGCGGCGGAACGAACCCCGGCCACCGCGCGCAACCGTTCGAGGACGGTGGTGCGAAACGCGGCATTCGTGTCAGTGAGCTCCACGTCTGCGAGGAGCACTCCCTCGCGGCGGAAACCGCCGCTGGTGCTCGTGAGGTTCCGGAACGAATTGAGGAGCAGACCGGCGGACGTCAACAACACAAACGACAGCGCGACCTGCCCTGCGACGAGCGCCCACGCAACATGGCGACGCCCGCGGCCAACCATACCGCGACCTTGTCCCTTGAGTGCCGACTGCGGGTTGGCGTGTGCCGAGCGCCACGCAGGTGCCAACCCGAGGAAGAGGCCGCTGATCAGTGCCGCCAGCGTCGTGAACGCGAGCACCCGTCGATCGATGGCCAGATCGAGCCACGCAGCGCGGCCACCGACGGAAAGGAAGTTCGTCAGCAACTGCGCGCCCCATCGCGCGAAGAGCACGCCAAGAGCTGCGCCAAGCATCGAAAGGAGCATCGCCTCGGTGAGCATTAGGCGAATGAGGCGTCCGCGACTTGCACCCAGCGCGAGCCGTGTCGCCAGTTCGTGCTGCCGCACGGTAGCGCGAGCCAGAAGGAGGTTCGCGACATTCGTGCAGGCGATGAGCAGCACCAGTGCCACGACGACCATCAGGAGGCGAAGCGCACCGGCGTATTGCAGGCGCAGCTCGGAGAAACCGTTGGCAGCGGGTTCGACTTCGAGCCGGCGCTTGAGATATCTCGCCTGGCCGTCGGGCTGCATGTGCTGCGGCACCGTCGCCTGGAAGACCCCGGTTGCGAATCCGGCGAGGAGCGCATCGGTCTGCGCGACTGTGGCACCTGCCCTCGGCCGGGCCATGATGTTCAGCCACCAGACGCTGCGATCGTCGAGGGCGTTCTGCGGTGCATCGACGGCCGGTTCACTGCAGATCGGCACGTAGAGTTCCGATTGCCGCCCGACGTCCAGGCCGAAAAAGGCGCGATTGACCACGCCGACGACGGTGAACGCGTGGGAGTTGATCATCAGGCGCTTCCCGATCGCGTCCTGTGCGCCTCCGAACTCGGTTTGCCAGAGTCCGTAGCCGAGCACGGCGATGGCGGGACAGCCGGGGACGTCGTCGGCGTGCACGATAGTGCGTCCCACTATCGCCGCCACGCCGAGCGAGGCGAAGTAGTCGCCGCTGATCCACTCACCCGCGACCGGGCGCGCTTCACCGCCCTGCGCAAGGTTGAACCGGTCCGGTCCGTACGCGAACGCGCTGGCGTAGAGTTCGGGATGACCGCGCAGCTGTTCCCAGACCGGGTTGGTGAAGACGTCGCCCCCGTCCTTCCCCATCGTCACCTTGAGCAGCGTCTCGGGATGGTTCACCGGTAACGACCTGAGAATCACCGCGTTGATCAGCGTGAAAATCGCGGTGTTGGCGCCGATGCCGAGCCCGAGGGAAAGGACCGCGACGATGGCGAAGCCGCGATTGGAGCGAAGCGCGCGCGCGGCCTGACGCAGGTCGGCGAGGAGCGCATCGAGCCAGATCAGGATGTCGGCGTCGCGTGTCCGATCCTTTATCACGCCGCGATTGCCGAAGCGCCGGCGAGCCTTTCGCCGCGCCTCTGCCTCCGGCATGCCGGAGGCGACCAGCTCGTCCACGCGTTCAGCAAGATGAAATCCGATTTCGCGATCGAGATCACGCGAGTGGCGATCGGACCGGAGCAGATTGGTGAGTCGTCGATACCACGCCATGCGCGCCTCCGGTTGTGCCAGTCGGTGTCAGGCGTAACGCAGGACGCGTTGCACGCCGTCGGTCAGCCGGGCCCAGCTTTCCTGCTCGCGAGCGAGCTGGCGCTTCCCGGCGGCGGTGAGCGTGTAGTAGCGCGCCTGGCGATTCTTTTCGGTGGTGCCCCATTCGGCTCGCACCCAGCCGTCCTGCTCCATCCGATGGAGTGCCGGATAGAGCGACCCTTCCTCGACGCGGAGGAGATCGGACGACGCGGCCTGTATGTGCGCGGTGATGGCGTACCCATGCATCTCGCCGCACGCAGCGAGTGTCTTGAGCACGAGCAGGGCGAGGGTGCCCTGGAGAATGTCGTTCTTCTGTCGTCGCGTCACCGGGCTCTCCTCTAACTAGCTATGGAAGAGAGTTATGGACGGCGGGGCGGGATGTCAAGTCGAAATCACGTCACCCGATGTTCACCTGATGTTCACCTCCGTGCACGGTAGGACACTCCAGGACACTCCACGCGCCCGCAGACCCGCACGATAGTACGCGCTAATCCCCCTACGCCCCATACGGCACCCAGATATTCTTCACTTGGGTCGCCTGCCGCAGGAACTCCGGCCCCTCTCCCTCCTCCGGATCCCGCCACTCCCGCACCGTCCACTCAGTCCATGTCCGCTTCATGTTTCCGGCACTGAGCTTCTCCGCTTCCGTCGCATCGGCGCGCGTCCCGAAGACCCAGATCGCGTCGACATCGTCGTGCCCGGCCAGCGGCGTCAGCAGTTCCTTCCGGAGCCCGGTGACAATGTTCACCACACCACCCGGCAGATCGCTCGTGTCGAATACCTGATAGAGATCGGTCGCCAGCAGCGGCCCCGTCTCCGACGGCACCACCACCACCCGATTCCCCATCGCAATCGCCGGGAGAATCATCGACAGCAGCGCCAGCAGCGGTCCCTCGTCCGGCGCCACGATCCCGATCACACCGATCGGCTCCGGCATCGCCAGCGTCACGTTGCGCATTGGCGTGTGGTGTACCGCCCCGTCGTACTTGTCGGCCCACGCCGCATACGAGAAGCACCGGCGCACCGCGAGGTCGACGATCTTCGCGCCCGCGATTCCCGTCATCGCCTTGGTCCGCGCCGCAAATTCGTCGCGGCGCGCGGCGAGGTTTTCTCCGATGTAGTAGAGCACTTGCGCGCGGAGATGCGCCGTCGCGCGCGACCACCCCGACGCCGCATGCGCCGCCTCGACCGCGTTCCGGACGTCCTTGCGATTCCCGCGCCCGACTTCCGCGATCACTTTCCCACTGGTGTCGTGCACCGGCAGCGAATATCCCGAGTCGGGGCGTACCTGCTTGCCGCCGATGTAGAGCTTCGGCGTGCGATCGATTTCTGTCATCCCGAGCGCAGCGAGGGACCGCTCCGTCGCGGGCCGATCCCTCCCCTTCGCGTCGCCCGGGGTCGGGATGACAGTACTGATACGTTCCGCACGATCCTTGTGCGCCATTCTCAGATACTCGTACATCCCCTCGCGCCCGCCTTCACGCCCGTACCCGCTCTCGCGGTACCCACCAAACCCGCTCGCGGCATCAAACATGTTGGTGCAGTTCACCCACACCGTCCCCGCCTTGAGTCTCGGCGCCACGTCGAGCGCAGTGTTGAGATTGTCACTCCAGACACTCGCGGCGAGCCCGTAGCGTGTGTTGTTGGCGATCTCCACCGCTTCATCAGGCGTGCGGAACGTCATCAGCACCACAACCGGCCCGAAGATCTCGATCTGCGCCACCGTCGCCGCCGGCGAGACGTTGGTGAAGAGCGTCGGCGGGTAGAACAATCCCTCCTTCGGCACGCTCCACGACGGCTGCCAGCACTTGGCGCCCTCCTCAACGCCCTGCTTCACCAGCGCATCGATCCGCTCCAGCTGCACTGGTGCCACGATCGCGCCGATGTCGACCGACTTGTCGAGCGGCGAACCGGCGCGCAGCGTCTCCATCCGCGCGCGCAATTTCGCCGTCAGTGCGTCCGCCACACTCTCGCTCGCCAGGATCCGTGAACCGGCGCAGCAGACCTGCCCCTGGTTGAACCAGATCGCGTCGACCACACCCTCGACCACCGAATCGAGATCGGCGTCGTCGAAGACGATGAACGGCGATTTCCCGCCGAGTTCGAGTGTGAGCTTCTTGCCGCTCCCAGCCGTCTGCGCCCGGATCGCGCGCCCCACATCGGTCGACCCGGTGAACGCCACCTTGTCGACATCGGCATGTCCCACCAGCGCGGCACCGGTCTTCCCGTCGCCGGTGATGATGTTGACGACGCCCGCAGGAAACCCGATTTCGTCGAGCAGGTCCGCGAAGCAGAGCGCGGTGAGCGGCGTGTATTCCGCGGGCTTGAGGACCACTGTATTCCCTGCTGCTATAGCCGGCGCGATTTTCCACGCCAGCATCAGCAGCGGGAAGTTCCACGGAATGACCTGCCCCACCACGCCGACCGCTTCCATCCCCGGGAATTCACGATCGAGGAGCTGCGCCCATCCCGCGTGGTGATAGAAGTGGCGGGCGACGAGCGGGATGTCGATGTCGCGCGATTCGCGAATCGGCTTGCCGTTGTCGAGCGATTCGACCACCGCAAAGAGTCGCGAATTCCGCTGCATCGCCCGCGCGATGGCATACATCCAGCGAGCACGGCCCGCGCCGCCGAGGGCCTGCCATCCGGGGAGCGCCGCACGCGCGGCGGCGACTGCGGCATCGACGTCGGCGCTGCTTCCCTCTGTGACCTGGGCGAGATCCTTCCCCGTCGCCGGATTGATCACGGTGAAGAGATCGGCGGGAGCAGTCCACACGCCGTTGATGTATTGCCCGAAACGGCGGTCGTGCCCGTCGAGCCACTCGTTGGCGAGCGCCGGCGATTCCGGTGCCGTCCCCCACGCCATCGAGTCGAATGCTTCGCGCACTGTCGTCATGGTCTCATCCCCTCATGCCATCGGGTGCCGGTGCGCCGCACTGTACCGCCCGGTGACATAGTGCTCGAGCTGACGCTCGATGTCGGTGAGGAGTGAACTCGCGCCAAAACGGAAGAGATCGGGCCGCAGCCAGCGATCGCCGAGTTCTTCCTTCATCATCGCAAGCCAGTCGAGCGACTGCTTCGCGGTGCGGATCCCGCCGGCGGGCTTGAATCCCACCAGGAAGCCGGTCCGCTCGCGGTACGCGCGAATCGCGCGGGCCATCACGATCCCCACCGGAAGGATCGCATTGACGCTCTCCTTCCCGGTGCTCGTCTTGATGAAGTCGGCGCCGGCCATCATCGCCACCATCGACGCACGCCCCACATCGCGCAACGTCGAAAGCTCACCGGTGCCAAGGATCGCCTTGAGATGCGCGGCACCGCACGCTTCGCGGAAGGCGCGGATCTCGTCGTAGAGCGCCTGCCAGTCGCCGGTGAGGACGTGCGCGCGGGTGATGACGATGTCGATCTCTTCCGCTCCGTCAGCCACCGATGCCTCGATCTCGGCGAGCCGTGTCTTCATCGGCGAGAGGCCGGCGGGAAATCCGGTGGAGACCGCCGCCACCGGGATTCCGCTTCCCTCAAGTGCCTGCACCGCCGTTTCGACAAAGGCGTGATAGACGCAGACCGCCGCGACGTGGATGCTGTCATCCCCCGACATCCCCATCGCCTCGAGCAGATCTGCACGCACCGGGTGTCTCGCCTTCGCGCACAGCCTGCGCACCCGCCCCGCTGTGTCGTCGCCCTGCAGCGTGGTGAGATCCATCAGCGTCACCGCGCGCAACAGCCACCCTGCCTGCCACGCCGTCTTGATCGACCGTCGCGTCGGAATCGTCGCCGCGCGGCGCTCGACCGCGCTGCGATTGACCCGGACATCGCGCACCCACGCGAGATCGAGCGGCATCCCCGGATTGCGCGGGAGATGGCCGACCGGTGGCGCGCCGTCTGGTTCGGGATAGGTCACCGTGTTGCGCGGCGAGCGCGCCGTGCGGGCTTCCACCGTGGTCATACCGGATGCGCCTCCCATTGGCGCGCGGCGAGAAGTTGTTCACGGCGCGCCTGCAGTTTCGGACTTCGGAAGATCCCGATCAGCGCAGCACCGGCGATGAACCCGCCGATATGCGCCCACACCGCGACGCCGCCGACCGGGTCGACCGCGGCGCTGGCGATCTGCAGCAGCAGCCAGTAGCCGAGCATCACCCACGCCGGAAAGGTCCACTGGAAGATCAGGACGAACCAGACAATGGTGTGCACCCGCACCCTGGGATAGAGGACCACATACGCGCCCATCACGCCGCTGATCGCGCCGCTGGCACCGACCATCGGCGCGGCACTCGACGGATCGGCGAAGATCTGCGCCGCCGCCGCGGCGACGCCGCAGACGAGATAGAAGATCAGGAAGCGGGTGTGCCCCATGATGTCCTCGATGTTGTTCCCGAAGAGCCAGAGGAACCACATGTTGCCGAGGACGTGAAACCAGCCGCCGTGCAGGAACATCGACGTGAAGATCGTGTACCACGACGTGCCGCCCATGACCCGGCAGGTGGCGCCGCCGCCAACGTCGAAGGAGTATCCGATCGGGAGATGATGGGTGATATCGCCGGGGATCAGGCCGAGCTCGCAGACCGTCTGCGCCAGACGCTGCTCGTTCCCCATCCCCTGAAAGACGATCCAGATCGCGAGGTTCGCCGCGATCAGCGCCACCGTGAGATACGGCGTCAGGATGGTGGGATTGTCATCGCGGTACGGAAACATGCTCGAATATACTGGCGGGGTGGGCAGGTCCCCCCGGCCGATCCGCCCCGCCGGACCGGCGTCAGCGGCGTGTCACGAGGCCGTCGCTGCCGATCGTCCAGGTCGTTCCGTCGGCGCCCCCGAGATCCGCGCTCCACCCCGTGCTGCTCCCGCGGAATCGGACCCCGGCGGGGAGGTGCCGCACCCCCAGCAACGCCAACTCCGCGGCGTAGCTCCCGTGCGCCTGATGGTACAGCCGCTCGGCATAGTAGATCCGCCGAAGCGCCCAGCGTGCCGCGTCATCCGCCGGATGCCACTGGAAGGCGCCGCCGCCGAACTGCACCACCCCCCAGAGCTCGGGGAGGTGCATGTTGACCGCACCCTGCGGCGACCAGACCCAGTTGTGCTCGGGGAGCGGCGCCCCGGCGCTGTCTTTTCGCTTGATATAGCCGCCGTGCGCCGTGTCGACGTCCCATTCGACGCGCGAGAAGTTGAGCTTCCACTGATCACCGGCGCGCGGCGGGACGTGATTCCGTCCGCTGTCGGCAAAGGCGGCCCAGGGGATCGCCAGCTCGACCGTCCAGTGGCGGTCGCGATCGCGCGGATCGTTGAGCGTCCCGTCGAGCGCCACCGCGATCTTCAACCCGTCGATGTTCCAGCTGTTGTCGGCCGATCCTTCGTCGCGATACGGCTTCGGCAGGAAGAGATCCCACACCGTGGCGAGCTGGTTCATCTCGATTTCGAAATAGCGGTGCGTCGTCTGCGATGGGTCGACGAAGATCTCGAAATCGTTGTCGCGGAAGATCACCGCGTCGCGTTCACGGATCGTCGCCCAGAGATCTGGCTCTTCGAGTTCCGCGGCGACGTACCAGTAGTGATCATCCCACAGCATCCTGGCGCGAGTCCGGAACCGCGGCGCCGGACGCACCGCACCCTCGATGTCGGTGAACGATTCCGTCCACGGCGCCGCTGTCCACGCGCGTTCATCGAGATGACCGTCGATGGTGATCGGCGACGTGGCGCGCGCGGCGACGTAGTGCCGCACCTCCGGCACCCGCTCGCGAACGTCCGGCCGCGGAACGGTCTGGTCTCCGGTCGCGCGCGGGAGGACCGCATTCGAGGCGCACGCCCAGAGGGCGGCGACGACCAGCCAGGCTGGAACGCGAACGGCGGCATGGAGGATGGTGCTCATCAGTGGTCCGGAAGGTAGCGCCGCGGAATCACGATCTCGATATACTACGGTGTCTCCGCCGCACTCCACCTTGCAAGGAACCTCGATGCCGGTCATTGATACCCACAACCACTATTACCCCGCCCAATTCATCGACGCGATCCGCCGCGGACCAAGCGTCCTTGAAGTCCGCGACGACAACGAGGGGAACCCGGTCTTCTATTCCCCGGGCGACTACAACATCGCCGTTCTCGGCCATCGCGACCTCGACTACCGCGAACAGGTGCTCGAGCAGGAGGGCGTCGACCGGCAGCTGATCTCGCTTACCTGCCCGGGCACCCTGATGGAGCCCGCCGACCGGTCTGCGGCGCTCGCCACAATCGTCAACGACGCGATGGCCGAGGTCGCCGCCACGCGCAGCAAGCGATTCACGCCATTCGCCACCTTGCCGCTCAACAATCCCGCCGCATCGGTCAAGGAGTTCGACCGGATCCACGCGATGGGGATCAAGGGATGCATGCTGATGAGCAACGCCAACGGCGTTGCTCTCGCCGACAAGCGATTCTGGCCTCTGTATGAGCGCGCCAGCGATGCGAAGACGATCTTCTATATCCATCCGACCTTCCCCGTCGGCGTCGAGGCGATGCAGGAATACTGGCTGATGCCGCTCACCGGCTTCCTCTTCGACACCACGTTGGCCGCGGCGCATCTCGTCTTTGCCGGGGTGCCGGAACGCTTCCCCGGCATTCGCTGGGTGCTCGGACATCTCGGCGGGACGATTCCCTACCTCGCCGAGCGACTCGATCGCGGATTCGAGGCGTTCTCCGATTGCCGGGTGAACATTCCGCGGCCGCCGAGTTCGTATCTCAGGCAGTTCTACTACGACACCGTCAACTTCGATCCGAAGGCGGTCAAGCTGGCGATCGATTTTGCCGGTGTGAGTCAGATTCTCGGCGCGAGTGACTATCCCCACCAGATCGGCAGTATTCCCAAGATGAAGGCGATGATCGCCGCACTTGATATCTCGCCGGCCGATCGCGCCGCGATCGCCGGCGGCAACGCTGCTCGGCTCCTGGGCATCTCGTGAGATAATGATTGATCGCCGGTTCGCGAAACCGGTGCCGAACCAGAGCCGTAGACTGGAATGCCCCCAACCTGCGATGGTGGTAACGTCTCGTGGGTTGGGGGTGTCTCATAGAGTGGCTGGCTACTAGCTTCCGTTTCACCTGACAACAACCTGACCGGGCGTGACGCAGAAGGCCTTTCGAGGCCCGGCGCAGCCCGTTTCGCGAGGGAATCCCATGAGGCGCTTTCTGCAATCGCGCTGGTCAAAGGTCCTCGCCGTCGTGGCCGTGCTCGGCCTCTCGGCGGCGTGGCTTGTCGCCAAGAGCGCCAAGCCCGCCGACAACACCGTCGTGGCAAGGGTAGCTCGCGGTGAATTCACCGTGACGGTGACCAGCACCGGTGAGTTGCAGGCTCCCAAGTTCGTGAAGATCCAGGGGCCGCAGAACGCGCAGCAGGCGGAGCAGTATCAGTTCAAGATCGCGTCGCTCAAGGACGAGGGAACGATGGTCAAGAAGGGCGACATCGTCGCCGAACTTGACCGCTCCACCATCGCGCAGAAGATGGCGGACGTCGACCTCGCCACGCAGAAGGCCGAGGCGGACTACGAATCGGCGTCGCTCGATTCGGCGCTGACGCTGTCGACTGCCCGCGAGGACATGCGGACTGCGGCGCTGTCGGTCGAGGAAAAGAAACTCGCAAAGGATCAGTCGCAGTTCGAGGCGCCGAGCGTCAAGCGCCAGGCCGAAATCGACCTTGAGAAGGCGCAGCGTGCACTGGTGCAGGACTCGCTCAATCTTCACACCAAGGTCGAGCAGGCGATCGCCAAGATGGCGTCGATGGGGAGCGACCTCGCCCGCCAGAAGAACAAGCTGCAGATCGTCAAGGACGTGATGGCACAGTACACCATCCCGGCCCCGGCCGACGGGATGCTGATCTACATGCGCGACTGGGACGGGAAGAAGCGCGGCGTCGGTTCGCAGATCAGCAGCTGGGACCCGGTGGTCGCCACCCTTCCCGATCTGAGCGTGATGGAATCGGTGACCTACGTCAACGAGATCGATGTCCGCAAGCTCGACAAGGGACAGCCGGTCACCGTCACGCTCGACGCCGATCCGACCAGGAAGCTCAGGGGGATCGTGACGTCGGTCGCGAATTCCGGTGAGCAGCGCCCCAACTCCGACGCGAAGGTCTTCGAGGTGCATGTCAATATCGTCAGCCCCGACACGACGCTTCGCCCCGGGATGACAACCGGCAATTCGATCCAGACCTATACCGCGAAGAGCGTCCTCCACATTCCCCTCGAGGCGCTCCTCACCGACCAGGGGATTCCCTATGTCTTCCGGCGCAACGGCGGCAAGGTGACCAGGCAGGAAGTCGAGCGCGGCGCGATGAACGACGACGAAGTGGTGATCGCGCGCGGCCTCGACCAGAACGACGAAGTCCTCCTCAATGCACCGACCGACGGCGCGAAGATGCAACTGATCCGCCTTCCGGGGTCGAAGGTCCTCAACGGTGATACCGCCGCTGGAGATAGACTCCCCGCGGGCAAGGATTCGGTGAAGAAGAGCGATTCGAGCCGCGCCACGCCGCCCAAATCCGTCGGGACAGAAGGATCGGCCGCCACCGCACGGAAAGGGTGATCGTGGCCGACAGCGACGAACAACTTGGTCCGGTGCGCGGCGAGCTTCTCGGACATTTCACCTTCTCTGGCCGCACTGCGCTCGAAGCGGTGGCGCACAACAAGCTGCGCGCCGGCCTTACCTCGCTCGGCATCCTCTTCGGCGTTGCCTCGGTGATCGCAATGCTGGCGATCGGCCGCGGCGCCGAGCAGGAGATCCTGGCACAGATGCGCCTCCTCGGCTCGAACAACGTGATCGTCACACCGGTCGTCGAGCAGAAGGAAGGCCAGATCAAGGACGACGCCAATCCCAAGAAGGACAACAAGAAGTTTTCGCCGGGGCTCACCTATGCCGACGCGCAGGCGCTGGCAAAGTTCATCCCCGACGTCGATGCCACGAGCGCCGAAGTGGTGCTCAACAGCACCATCACCCGTGAAGGAAGCCATCGATCGGGAAAGCTCGTCGGAGTGGACACCAGCTATTTCCGGCTGATGGCGCTCAACGTGGCACAGGGAAAGGCGTTCACCGCCGAGCAGGTGCGTGACGGACTCCCGGTCGCGATCATCGGTCACGGCGTGCGGACCCGCTTCTTCACCACCGAGCAGCCGCTCGGCGGGCACATCAAGGTGGGGAACAACTGGCTCACGGTGGTCGGTGTCCTCGAGGACCGGAAGGTCAGCTCGGAGACGGCGCAGCGGCTGGGAATTCGCGACGCCAACATGGACATCTACATCCCGGTGACGTCGCTGCTGCTGCGCTACCGCAACCGCGGCATGGTCACGCAGGCCGAGATCGAAGCGGCGTCGCGCACGGAGTTCGTGTCGCCGGCCGACCAGCAGCAGACCGATCCCGAGAAGGATGCCGAGAAGCGGAACATGAACCAGCTCGACCGGATCATCGTCCGCGTCGAGGATGCCAAGTATGTGCCAGCGGTCGCCGACATCACGCAGCGGATGCTGTCGCGGCGGCACAACGAAGTGGTCGACTTCGAGGTCGCCGTCCCCGAGCTGCTGCTCAAGCAGGAGCAGCGGACGCGGACGATCTTCAACGTCGTCCTCGGCGCGATCGCCTCGATTTCGCTGATCGTTGGCGGGATCGGGATCATGAACATCATGCTGGCGAGCATCCTCGAGCGGATCCGTGAAATCGGCGTCCGCCGGGCCGTGGGCGCCACGCAGCGCGACATCCTGGCGCAGTTCCTCTTCGAAGCGGTGCTGATCTCCGTTGCCGGAGGCGTCGCAGGAATCCTCCTCGGCGGGATCCTGAGCTACGGGATCGAGCACTTCGCCGGGATCAAGACGATCGTATCACTGGCCTCGGTGCTGGTGGCATTCGGTGTCTCCTTCGCCGTCGGCCTCGGATTCGGAATCGTGCCGGCGTATCGCGCCGCGCTCAAGGACCCTGTCGAGTGCCTCCGCTACGAGTGACCTCATGAGAACATCCCGCTGGATCCCGACCGCTGCGGCGGCGGCCGCTGCATTGCTCGCGATCGCATCACCCGCGGCTGCGCAGGACTCGCTCACGCTGCACCAGGCGATCGACATGGCGCAGCGCCAGAGCTACCAGGCGCGCGCCGCGCAGAGCACCCTGGAAAGCTCCCGCGATCGCGACCATCTCTTCAATACCAGCTATCTCCCGTCGCTCACGCTCGGCGGAACGACGCCGCGATATACCCGGCAGATCACGCCGGTGATCCAGCCCGACGGGACCACGCAGTACCTCCCGCTGCAGGAGACCGACGCCGACCTCAATGCGACAATCATCCAGCGCGTCCCGTGGACCAACACCACGCTCTCGTTCACCTCGGGGCTGAGCCAGACGAAGGTGAGCGGGCTCAGCGGATTCCAGAGCTGGTCGTCGACGCCGTTCTCGATTTCGGTGTCACAGCCGATCCTCCGCTCCAACTCGTTCAAGTGGGACATCAAGCAGCAGGACCTGCGGATGGAATCGTCGGAGCGGAAATACCTGGAGTCGCGCGAGGACGTCGCGATCCTCACGACCAACGCCTTCTTCGACCTCTTTGCCGCCGAGTCGAATCTCAAGAACGCCAAGGGCAATGCGGCGATCAACGACACCTTGTACACGCTCAACAAGGGCCGGCTCACCATCGGCAAGATCGGCGAGAACGACCTGCTGCAGAGCGAACTGGCGCTGTTGCGCGCCCAGCAGTCGGTCGAGGACGCGCAGCTCGGGTACGACCGGTCGCTGGCGCAGTTCCGTCTCACCATCAACGCGCCGCCGACGGCGCCGATTCACATCGCGATCACCGCCGATGTGCCATCGTTTGCGGTCGACACCGCCGATGCGGTGAAGTGGGCGCGGGCCAACTCGTCGACGATCGAGGATGCCGTGGCGTCGGAAGTCGCGGCCGACCGGGAAGTGAGCGAGGCGAAGTGGAATTCCGGCGCCGGCGGCACGGTGAACGCGAGCTACGGCTACAACGGCACCGCCACCAGCAGCGTGGTATCGGATGCCTACAAGAATCTTCTCAACGCCCAGCAATTGACGCTCTCGGTCCAGCTGCCGCTGTGGCAATGGGGGGCGCATGGCGCACAGGTCGACGCGGCGAAGGCCGATCGCGACGCGGCCAAGTCCAATGCGGCGATCACGCGGACCCAGGTCGACCTCAACGCCCACTTCGCCGCACTGCAGCTCACCGAGGCGCGGCGGGCGCTTATCATCGCGGCGAAGGCCGACACCGTCGCGGCGCAGCGATTCGACGTCGCCTACAACCGCTACGTGATCGGCCGGATCACGATCGACAATCTCTACATCGCGCAGAGCGAGAAGGACCAGGCGGTGGTGGCCTTTGCGCAGGCGCTGCGTGGATACTGGACTGCGTACTATCAACTGCGTCGTGACACGCTGTACGACTTCGAGGCTGCGCGCCAGATCCGCGAATTCACCGGCACCGCACCCGACCAGAGCGGCCCCCACTGAGCGCTGACGCCGCGATCACGCAGCACGACGCTGCCCCGCGGCCGCTGCTGCGTGTCCTCGGCGGCGTCTTCGGTCTCGCGCTCGCTGTTGGCGCGACGATCGGCGGCGGGATCCTCGGCACCCCCGGCAGCGTGGCCGCCGCACTCCCCAATACCACGATCTTCCTGCTGGCATGGGTCTTCGGCGGCGTCAACGCCTTTCTCGGCGCGACGGCATACGCCGAGCTCGGGACGATGATGCCGCGGTCGGGCGGAACGTATCTCTATGCCCATCGCGCCTTCGGCGACGGCCTCGGTTTCTTCGCCGGATACGCTGACTGGATCAACTGGTCAGTCTCCTCCTCGGCGCTGATCATCCTGGTGGGCGGCTACGTCGCGTCGGTGATCCCCCCACTCAACGGACATGCGCTCGTGGCGGGGTGCGGCGTCTTCGGCGTGCTGGTCGTGCTGCAATGGATCGGCGTGCGGTCGGGCGGGCGCGCCCAGGAAGTGACCACGGTGCTCAAGGCGGTGGCGCTGGTGGCGCTGATCATCGCCGTCTTCGTCTGGCCGCATCCGCCGATGGCCGCACCGATGATGATGCGCCCGGTGCCGCACGGCACGGCACTGATCTTCGCCATCGGCGTGGCGATGCAGGGCGTGGTCTTCTCGTACGACTCGTTCTACGCGCCGGTATACTGTGCGGAAGAGCTCCAGAATCCCGGCAAGTCGATCCCGGCGTCGATCTTCCGCGGGATCGCGCTGGTCATGACGATCTACCTCCTTCTCCTGATCGCGTTCCTCAGGATCGTGCCGCTGCAGCAGATGGCGGGCGACGACTTCGTCGGTGCCACGGTGGCGAAGATCCTCTTCGGCAACAGCGGCGACCTGATCATCCGGTTGATCATGATCATCGCCGTCCTCGGAACGGTCAACGCGCAGATCATGGCGGCGCCGCGCATCGTCCTCGCGATGGCGCGTGACGGCCTCTTCCCACCGCAGGCGACCCGGGTGAACGACGGCGGCACTCCGACGATCGCGCTGGCGCTGAGCCTGGTATGCACCGGGATCTTCCTCTTCAGCGGGTCGTTCAACGCCGTCCTGGCCGTTGCGGTCTTCCTTTCACTTTCGCTCTATCTGCTCACCTACGCCTCGCTCTTCGCGCTGCGCCGCAAGGATCCGGATGTGCCAAGGCCGTACCGCGCCTGGGGGTATCCGGTCGTTCCGGCGCTGGCGATCGTGTCGGTCGTGCTCCTGATCATCCTGATGGCGCTCGGCGATCCGAAGAGCGCGGCGATTGCCTTCGCGGTGCTCGTCGCGAGCTGGCCGTTGTCGCACCTCGCGCGTCGACTGATCCGGCAGGCGGGAGCGGGCTGAGGACGACTTACGGAGATCGCCATTCGGCGGCATATTGATCCTCCGATTTCGCGCGCCACATCGATACTGCACTACGGAACGACACCAGATGGCGAACGCTCCCCTCAAGATTGCCTTCATCGGATCCCATGGCGTCGGCAAGACGACGCTCTGCTACGATCTCGCGTCTCGGCTCAAGCGACAGGACCGCGCCGTCGACCTGGTGAAGGAAGTCGCCCGAAGCTGTCCGCTCCCGATCAATCGCGAGACGACGCTCGCCGCGCAGGCGTGGATCCTCCACACGCAGATCGCGCAGGAGATTGCGGCAGAGGCACAGAATGACGTGGTGATCTGCGATCGGTCGGTTCTCGACAACTACGCCTACCTGGTGCAGCAGTCGGGACGCCAACGCGTCTACGACGCGCTCGTCTCGACCTGGGTCGCCACGTACGACCATCTCTTCAAGGTGCCGATCATCGACCCGCCAACCTTCGACGGGATGCGTGACGTGAATGCGACCTTCCAGCAACAGGTCGATTCCACCATCGACGCGCTCGCCGCCGATCTTGGTGTCACCTGCCATCGGCTCGATCCGGCGGCACGGGACGGATGGGTCGACGCGGTCCTCATCAGCTGCGGACTCCCGCTCCATGCGCCGCAGATCGACCTCTTTCCGGTGCCGGCATGATCGAAACCACCAGCGCGCGCAAGCCGATGGACGAAGAAATCGACGTCTACGGCCTCACCCATCCCGGGAAGGTCCGGGCGGCGAACCAGGATCATTTCCTCCTCGCCACACTGAACCGGAAACTCGAAGTGCTGTCGACGTCGCTGCCATCGCTGGAGATGCCCAGCGTCGACGCGCGGATCGCCTTCCTGGCGATGATCGCCGACGGCGTGGGCGGTGCGGCCAGCGGTGAACAGGCGAGCCGGCTCGCCCTCGAGGAAGCGACGCAGTACCTGTCGCAGTGCACCGATTGCTACTACCAGTCGAAACCGAGTGACGAGACGTTCATCGAGACGCTGCAGGAAGCGGCGTCGCGAGCACACGAGCGGGTGGTCACCAAGGCGTCGGAAAATCCCGACGATCGCGGGATGGCGACGACGCTGACGCTCTGGATCGGTGTCTGGCCATGGGCGTATGTGCTGCAGGTTGGCGACTCGCGCTACTACCTGTACCGTGATGGGCATCTCACCCAGCTGACGCGCGACCAGACGATGGCGCAGGAACTGATCGATCAGGGTGTGATGGCGCGGTCGGCGGCGATGGCGTCGCGGTGGGCGAATACGCTCTCGAGCGCGATCGGCGGACGACAGACAGCGCCAGTGGTGACGCGCGTGCCGTCGGACTGGCGCTACATCCATCTCCTCTGCAGCGACGGCCTCACCAAGCACGTTCCCGACGAGCGGATCGCCGAGCGGCTGCGGGAGATGAAATCGGCGAAGGCGACATGCGAAGCGCTGCTGCAGGACGCGCTCGACGGCGGCGGGACCGACAATATCAGCATCATCGTGGGACGTGCGGTCGAGCGAAAAGGCGATCCGGCGTAGCGCGGGACGACGCCGCTACTTCGGTTCGCCGGAAAGTTCCGCAATGCGGCCCAGGGCCTCCTTGACTCGCGGTTGCAGGTCGGGATCGGCCTTGTTCCACAGCACCACGAAGCGCGTCAGATAGTCGATCGCCTTCGCCTTGTCGCCGCGAGCCTGGTAGTACTCGCCGAGGTGGAGCAGCGTCACGGCGTACCAGTTCTGATCGTAGTTCGAACCGACCGGACTCGTGAGCGGGTCGGCCACGACTCGCTCGTAGACATGCGCCGCAGAATCGGCGAGTCCCGCCTGATCGAGCGCGTACGCCCACTGGTAGGCTCCGCACGGCGAGCAGTGCGAACCCAGATAGGCACGTTGATACGCCGCCGCTGCGACCGCCGGTTGCCGGTTGGCGAGCGCAACGCCACCGTCCAGGAAGAACGCGGCGACGGAATCACGTGCGACCTCGGGCGCTGCGGTTTCAAACTCCTTGCGCAGCGCGCGTGCATCGTCGCCGCGGCCAAGCAGCGCTGCGATTTCCACCAGCTGCTCGTATGGCCGATCGGCGGCCGGGATCGAGTCGATCGGGTATTGCTTCAACGCCTGCTGGACCTCGGCCCAGGCCTGGTCGGGCTTTCCCCGTTCGATCAGTTCGAACCGCGCGTTGTAAATGGCGAGGGCGAGGTCGGTCCCCTTCGCTCCTCCGGCACTGAACAATCGCGCCGAGACACGACCATCATCCGCCGATTTCGAGAGCATGCCGCGGTATTCGTCGACCATCCCAATGATCTGCATCAACGTCGCTCGGCGCACGCCGGTCGGCGGCGCCGTCTTCAGCGCCGCTGGAAGCACGGAGTCGTAACGCGCAAAGTCACGCTTCACATACGCCGTTCCGACGCTTATGAAGTTCGCGCGCCCGGTATCGCCACCGTTCCTCAGCCATAGCGCGGGAAGGGAATCGAGCGCCGCCAGCTTCTTCTGGCCCGCGAGCGCGGCGCCGAAATTCTGATAGAGCGAGAACAAGTGCGGCTGTACCGCGATTGCGTGCCGGAGCGCCGTCTCTGCCCGATCGTAGTGACCGAGATCCTCAAGGACGATGGATGAATTGTTCAGCGCCGTTGGATCGTCCGGATTGACGTCGAGCGCCGCCTGATACGCAGCAACGGCGCCGTTCGGATCGTTCGCCACATTTTCGAGATAGGTCCCCTCGGTGAGGTGGCGTTCCAGCGGCGGGAGGTGATCGCGGAACCGATAGGCATTCTTCGCTGCGAGAAGCTGGTCGGTGACATCATTGAGAATCTGATAGGTGACGGACAGCTTCCGCCACGCCATCGCAAAGGTGCTATCGGTCGTCACCGCCTCCCGCAGCTGTGCCGCGGCGGTCACATAATCGTTGGCCTCGAAGGCGTGCTGCGCGGTGGAATAGAGGCGCAGCGCGGGAAGCGACGCCGTCGTCACCTGCGCGAGCGGTTCGCTGGCGCGGATCGCGCGCAGCGACTCGCCGATCTTCTCGCGGATCGCCTTGGAGAGACGATTCACCGCCGGGATCAGCTCCTGCTCGCTCGCCGCCGTCTCGCGGACCTGCGCCAGCGGCTGCCCGGTCGACGCGTCGACCACACTCGCCGTCAGCACAAAGCCGCCGCCGATCGCGTGCACCTCTCCGGTGACGACTGCCTTGGCATTGGCACGCTGCGCCACTTCACGAGCGATACTGTCGGTGAGCCGCGTCGATGGCGGCAGCGACATTCTCGTGAGCGCATCGGTGACCGCCGGCCCCTGCAGCAGATGCACCGCCTTCGACTGGCTCAGGTCGACCTGCAGCGCCTCCATGATCGCGCCGCTGAGCGTGGTGTCGGGCGACGTGTTGGTGAACTCGCCAAGGACGAGCCCTGCGTTGGTCCCGAGGCTCCCCTTGCTCATCAGCGTGGCGCCGGGGCCGATCCCGGCGACGCCCGCGCCAACGAAGCCCGCCGCCACCAGCAGCACCGCGCCAACCGCGATGATCCCGCCCTGCATCGCCTTGCGCCCGGTGAACTCGCCGGATCGCACCGCGGCATGCATCCCCGTCATCGTCGCGTGGGCTCGGCGCCGCTCGTTGCGGCTGGCGATCACGAACGCCGGCAGGCCGGCAAGCATCACCACGAACACCGCGATCCAGATCCAGTCGGGGAGACTCGCCACACGGGTGAGGCCGAAGGCGATCACCGTGATCACAGCGGTCGCGATCAGGTGGAGCACCACGACCCGTCCCGGATGCCATTGCCGGAACAAGTGGCGCGCCCGCTCCTTCGGATCGAACGGCACGCTGCCACCCGACGGCGTGCCGACCAGTTCGAGCGCGTCGACGAGTTCGCCAGCGGTGGCAAACCGATCGTCCGGCGCCTTGGCGAGGCAGCGCATGATGATCGCGGCAAGATCGCCGGGAATGTCGCCGCGCTTCGACGTGATCGGCTCGGCCGCCTGCGTCACGTGGGCGGCGAGCATCGCCTGCGGCGTGCTGGCGTGGTACGGCGAGCTCCCGGTGAGCATCTCGTAGGCGACGACGCCGAGCGAATAGATGTCGGCGCGATGATCGACGTTGGGATCGGCGACTGCCTGCTCCGGCGCCATGTACGCCGGCGTACCAAGCGCCATCCCGACCGATGTCAGCGCGGTGAGATCCGTCGCCGGCTCCTCCGCCGTCAGCCGGCCGGCGGCGATGGCTTTCGCCACGCCGAAATCGGTGACCAGGGCGTGGCGGCCGGAGAGCATGATGTTGGCCGGCTTGATGTCGCGGTGCACGATCCCGCGGGTGTGGGCGTAGGCGAGCGCATCGGCAACTTCGCGCAGCAACCGCACCGCTTCGAGGGTCGGCATCGGCCCGCGCTGCAGGCGCTCGGAGAGCGACTCCCCTTCCACGAACGGCATCGCGTACCAGACGACGCCATCCCCCTCGCCGGTGGCGAGGAGCTGCACGATATGTGGATGGTGGAGCGAGCCCGCGACCTGGATCTCGCGCTCGAAGCGGCCCGATTCGATCCCCGCCGAGGCGGCGGGCGGGAGGACCTTGATCACGACCTTGCGCGCCAGCCGGGTCTCTTCGGCCAGGAAGACGCGGCTCATCCCGCCGCCGCCAAGCTCGCGCTCAAGCCGGTAGCTGTCGCCGAGCACGCTCTGCAGGCGATCCTGGAATTCGGTCACGGCGCTCGTAGGAAGTGGGACCGGTCAAAGATGCGCCCGGCGGTAGATTCCTGCCAGTTCCTTCACCCCGCAGAGCGAGCGCGTCGCCCGATGACGATTCCCCACCCCGCCCATGCCGCGCCACCGAACGCGGAGCGCCCTCGCATGACGACCGCCCGGCTCGAGGCGTTCAGCGACGGCGTCATCGCCATCATCATCACCATCGCCGTGCTCGAACTCCGCGTGCCGCACGGCACGACCTTCGGCGACCTGCTCCCCCTCCTCCCCACCTTCCTCGGCTATGTGCTGAGCTTCATCTACCTCGGCATCTACTGGAACAATCATCACCACATGCTGCTCGTCACCGAGGGGGTGACCGGCGGAATTCTCTGGGCCAACCTCCACCTGCTTTTCTGGCTCTCACTGGTGCCGTTCGTGACGGCGTGGATGGGCGAGAATCACTTCGCGCCGCTGCCGACGGCACTGTATGGCTTCATCCTGCTCATGGCGGGGGTCGCGTACTGGGTGTTGCAGCGGCTGATCATGGCGAACGAAGGACCCGGCTCGGTGCTCGCCGATGCTGTGGGGCGCGACCTCAAGGGAAAACTCTCCCCGATCCTGTATGTCATCGCGATCGCCTGCGCCTTCGTGAAGCCGTGGATCTCCGACGCGATCTACATCGCGGTGGCGATGATCTGGCTGGTTCCCGATCGGCGGATCGAACGGCGGCTCGCCGGGGAGAGCTGAAGGACGATCATTGCAGCACGCTCCGCCACTTCGTCACCAGCCGTTGTGCTGTGGCCACCGCATCTCCCGCCGGCGCGCTCGCGAATCCGGTCGTGTCGTGCGACCACTGCAGCTCCCACTGACATGATGCCGACGCGAACGGTGCGCGGTCGAACGGCGTGCCTGCATCGAGCGACTGATTCAAGGCCGCAACGAAGTTCGTCCACCGCGGCAGGAAATACGACGAGAACATCCCGCTCCACTCCTTGAAGGCGTAGAGGTTGAGGTCGTCGTTCTCCCCTTCGGTACACTTGCTTCCCCACAGCGTGACGATGTTGCGTGCGTTCCAATCGTAGAGCCGCCGCTCGGCGTCAGTCGTTCCCCACGCATCGGCAGCGCCGACCCAGCGCCCGAGGAGAAATTCCGGCCGCGTCGCGAGGAGGGTGTCGATGTCGCCCAGCATGCTCTCGATGCGATGCTCGCCGGCGACGAGCTGCGGGCGATCCTTGCGGTCGAACGCCGCCTGGACCGAATCAACCAGCGGCAATCCCGATTCTCCCAGCACCTGCCGGGTGAGATTGACGACATCGTAGCGGTAGTGGTCGTTGGCGCCGAGTGCCGGCGCGGCCGCGAGCAGCGAATCGAGCGCACCGAGAAGCAGCCCGCGGTCGTACGCCGGGATCGGGCCGGTCCGGTACGCTTTCTTCCTGTCGTAGAACTGCGGCCGTTCGCCGAGAAAGTCACCAGTCTGGCGTGAGGAACGGAACGCGGTGCTGAGGAGGATCTGCCACGCACTCCATGCAGACGCGTTGGCGGCGCCGTAGCGACGGACGACGTAGTCGCGCGCCCAGGCGGTGAGATCGGGCACGCTGTCGCGCCATACCTGATCCACCACGAAATCTTCGACGATCGGATTGCTGCCGAATCCCTCCATCGTCATGCCGATTCCTTCGAACTTCCCCCGCGCCGGACTGACCAGGACGCTGTCGAGATTCGCCGCGATGTGCGGCAGGTCGGCGCCGACATTGACCTTGTCGCCGAAGTTGTAGAGGACGTTCCAGATCCACGGCTTGCCGTAGAAGGCGTGGCGCGTCTTCCAGATCGGCGATGCCTCGCCCCAGAGATCGAGCACGACCATCCGGTCATCGGGTACGGCGCCGAGGAGAGCCTCGGCCTGCGGATCGCGCCAGAAGGTCGGCGAATTGACGAGGAACCATCCCTGGAGCACCCACACCGCATCCGAGTCCGCGGACGCCATCCCGCCGTAGATCGCGCGCCCCATCGACGCGAGAAAGGTCGAGTCGTTCGACGGCGGATTGATCTCGTTGAACGGATCGGCGGCGTAGAGATGATCGGTGCCGAAGAGTTCGCGCTGGCGACGGATGTAGTCGGTGGCGAGCCGCTGGAAGAGTGAATCGAGCGGATCGACAAACCACGTCCCGCTGAATCCCGCCGACCAGTCACCGGTGCGGCGAATCACCGCCTTCGGATAGAGCGACGTGATCGACTCGGGAACGTGTCCGGTGAATCCCTGCAGGACCGGTGTCATGCCGAGGGAACGTTCGCGCGCGAGAATCTGGCGCTCCAGCGCGATGTGGCTGTCGATCCAGCTATCCGGGAGCGGCCCGCCGAGTCCGTCGATGTTCGCCATCCATCCCCAGGGGAGATAGGCGGGGCCGACCAGGAAGTCGTCGATCTGCGACCGGGAGAATCCCACGTCGGTCAGCACCTGCCGCCAGACTCCTTCCTCTCCGGTCACGGCAAGCGGCGCATTCACCCCCTTGAGCGCCAGCCAGTCGATCATCCGTTGCCAATCATCCCACTTCCACCACGCCATCGAATACGAGAAGGTGCAGTAGTTGAAGAAGTACCGGAGGTGATAGTGCGTAGCGACGTGCATCGGGTGAGCGACGGGCGGCAGCGGCGATGGCAGCGCCACCGGGGCGACGGGGAGGTCGACATCCACTCCGGCGACCTGCTGCAGGTACCAGTTGAGCGCCGACGCGATCGCGACGCCGGACGATCCCCGCAGCGCGACGCGCCGCCCGTCCTGCCGTACCTCGAAGACGTCAAGACCGGCGCTGTCGGGGATTGCCGCCACGGTGAAATCGCCAGCTCGCCCGGGGACGACTCGCGCAATCAGTGATCGAGCGGCGGCGAGGTCGACCGCAGGCCGAGCCTGGGCCCCGAGCGGTCCTGCGGCGGCGAGGAGGGCAAGGGCCGCTGCGATCGGTGAATGGCGACAGTGGGTGGGCATCGCAGTGAGAGTAGCAGGTGGCATGGCGGGAGGCCAGCATTGATCCAATGGCCGATCGAGCCCTCTGGCACCCCGCGTTATCCGGTACACTGGCACTGGTGCACGTGACACAATGTGATACTTTGTGACACATGAACGAACGCCACCTGACTGTCCGCCTCACTGCCGCCCTCGAGCGCGCGCTGAACCGCCGCGCACGGGCAGCCGGCGTCCCTCGCTCCCAGCTGGTGCGGGAGGCGATGACCGCCTACCTCGCCGATGCGGCCCCTTCGGCCGAACCTGAGCTGACCGCGGACGAGCTCGCCGCCAGGTGGTCGGCGATTCCACGTCTGTCACCGGCCGACGCCACCCGCTTCGCCGATGAACTCGCCGATGCGCGCAACCGGGTGCCACCGCCACGTTCGTGGGAGTGATTCTCGATTCTTCGGTGCTGATTGGTGCCGAACGCGGCACCCTCGATTTGGACGCGCTGCTGCGATCACTCGGCACCGAGCCGGTGGCGATCGCCGCAATCACCGCGGCGGAACTGCTGCACGGCTGCCATCGGGCGAGCGATGCCGCAATCCGGGCGCGGCGCTCCGCCTTCGTCGATGCCCTCCTCGATCTCCTCCCCGCCATCCCTTTCGGTCTTGCCGAGGCGCGCCGCCACGCGCAGCTCTGGGCGGAGACATCCCGCCGAGGCAAGCCGATCGGTGCCTACGACATGCTGATTGCGGCGACCGCGATGGCGCGTGGCTATGCCGTCGCGACCCTCAATCAGCGCGAGTTTGCGCGGGTGGCGGGGCTGCGGCTGCAACCGCTCGATCGGTACCTGCGATGAGGCTCGCCTAGCGATCCAATCGGCGCCGCCACAGCGGCGGCGCTCCGGCGCCCCAACTGGCCGGGAGTGGTTTCCGGCGCGATATTCCGGCATCCCCCCTCGCACCACCTTGTGGACACTCGCCGTACCGTCCTGCCCGCCCACTGGAGGTTCGCCATGTCGTCGCGCCGTTCATTCCTTTCGTCGATTGCCGCGGCCGGGGTCGCCGCGCCGCACACCTTCCGCCCGCACGCCATCACCTCGGTGCTCCGCGCCACCGCAATCGCCGGCAAGCGGTCGCCCGCCGAGATGGCCGGTGACGAAGACTACTGGTCGGAGATCCAGCGCGCCTTCGATTCCGACCGCACCATGATCAACCTCAACAACGGCGGCGTCTGCCCCACACCGACGCATGTTCTCGAGGCGATGATCCATGATCTCCGCTTCAGCAACGAATTGCCCGCCGAGCACATGTGGAGCGTGCTCGAACCGCGGATCGAAAGCGTGCGCCGAGATCTCGCGCGGCAGTTCGGCTGCGATCCCGAGGAGATGGCGATCACGCGCAATGCGTCGGAAGCGAACGAGAACATGATCCTGGGGCTCGACCTGCAGCGCGGCGACGAGGTCGTGGTCACCAACCAGAATTACGGACGGATGCTCACCACGTGGGACCAGCGCGTGCGCCGCGAGGGGATCGTCGTCAAGCCGATCTCCTTCAAGGTTCCGCCGCCGTCGGACCAGTACCTCGTCGACCAGTTCAGGGCGGCTATCACGCCGCGCACCAAGGTCATCGAGGTGACGCACATCACCAACCTGACCGGCCAGATCATGCCGATCCGCCAGATCATCGAGATGGCGCGTCCCCAGGGGATCCAGGTGCTGGTCGACGGCGCGCACGCCTTTGCGCACTTTCCGTTCACCCGCGACGAGCTCGGCGTCGACTACTACGGCACGTCGCTGCACAAGTGGCTCCTCGCGCCGGTCGGCACCGGATTTCTCTATGTGCGGAAGGAAAAGCAGAAGGCGCTCTGGCCGTTGATGGCCGCTTCGGCCGCGCAGATCGACAACATCCGGAAGTTCGAGGAGATTGGCACGCACCCCGCCGCGAATCACAACGCCATCTCGGCGGCGCTCGCCTTCTATCGCGGGATCGGCCCCGAGCGGAAGGTCGCGCGGCTGCGCTTCCTGCGCGATCGCTGGGCGAAGAGGCTCCTCGCCGAAAGCCCCCGCGTGAACGTCCTGACGCCGCTCGACGACAAGCAGTCGGGGGCGATTGCGCTGGTGCATATCGACGGCATCGACAGCAGCCAGCTGAGTGCGTGGCTCCTCAAGCAGCACCGGATCGTCAACACGCCGATCAATCACGCCGAGTTCAACGGCATTCGCATCACGCCGAACGTGTACACCACGCTCGACGAGATCGACACCTTCGGCGACAAGATGATCCAGGCGATCCGGAGCGGCATCGCGTAGATGCGCATCCGCACTTCCAGGCTTGCGACTGCGCTGATTGCTGTCGGGATCGGCGCAGCGGCCACCGCGCCGCTGGCGGCGCAGCGCGATTCCGTCCCCGCGGTGCGCATGGCCGCCCGCGACTCGTACCGCGACGACGGGTTCGGGATGTTCATTCACTGGGGGGTCTATTCGCTGCTCGGCCAGGGCGAGTGGGTGATGCAGAACAACAAGATCGATGTGCCGACGTATGAATGGCTCGCGTCAACGTTCGATCCGGTCAAGTTCGACGCGAAGGAATGGGTTGCCACGGCGAAGGCCGCGGGTGCGCGCTACATCACCATCACCTCGCGCCATCACGACGGCTTCTCGATGTTCGCCACGAAGGCCACGCCGTACAACATCGTCGACTGGACGCGGTTCAAGCGCGACCCGCTGAAGGAGCTCGCCGACGAGTGCCACCGGCAGGGGATCAAGCTCTTCTTCTATTACTCGCAGCTCGACTGGCACAACAGCGACTACTTCCCGCGCGGCAACACCGGCAAATCATCAGGGCGCCCGGAGAGCGGTGACTGGAACCGGTACATCGGCTTCATGAAGACGCAGCTCACCGACTTGCTGACCAACTATGGTCCGATCGGCGGGATCTGGTTCGACGGGATGTGGGACAAGCCCGATGCAGACTGGCATCTCCCCGAGGTCTACGGCCTCATTCACCAGCTGCAGCCCGCGGCGCTGATCGTTCCGAACCACCATCTCGCCCCGAAACCGGGCGAGGATGTCCAGACGTTCGAGCAGGACCTCCCCGGCTCGAACACGGCCGGCTTCAACACCGACGTGATCGGCGCGCTGCCGCTCGAGACATCGCTCACGATGAACGGCGCGTGGGGATTCAACATCACCGACCACAACTGGAAGTCGGTCGACGAGCTGATCGGGTATCTCGTGCGTGCGTCCGGGGCGAACGCGAACCTGCTGCTCAACATCGGGCCCCGCCCGGACGGGACGCTCCAGCCGGAGGCGGTCGTGCGGCTGCATGCAGTTGGTGCGTGGCTGGCGACCCACGGCACGTCGATCTATCACACCCGCGGCGGGCCGATTGCACCGCACGTGTGGGGCGTCACCACCCATCGCGGCGACACCGTCTTCGTTCATGTGCTGCACCTGCAGGACCGTGTCCTGGCGCTGCCGACCTTCGGCGCGAAGGTGTTGAGCGCGCGGATGCTCGACGGCGGCGCGGCGGTCGCGGTAACGCAGGTCCCCGGGGCGATCACCCTGACGATGCCGGATGCACCGTCGCCGATGCCGCCCGACCGGGTGGTCGTGCTGGTGACCGCGCGGGAATAGGCGCTGCGCCTATATTTGTCGCCGCAGCATCTTCGTGATCCCAGTCCAATCTCATCTTTCGCCGAGTTCCTGATGCGACGTGTATCCAGGGCGTTCCTGCTGGTATTCGGGTTCGCAGTCTTCGCCGCGCCAAGCACGCTCCTGGCGCAGTCATCAAAGGGCGCCGACGCCGATCTCGTCAACGCGCGACCGGGGCGCGATCCGCGCCAGCCGCTCGACACGGAGTACACGCGAAAGATCAAGGAATACACCACCGAGCCGTACTTCCTCTCGCCGATCGTCGACTACATGCCGGAGTCGAAGACGGTGCCGACGCCGGAGAAGACCCTCGGCAACATCGCGGGGGCGCCGGGGAAGCTGCCGTATTCGAAAGAGGTCTACGAATACATGCGGCTACTGGCCAAGTCGACGCCGCGAGTGCGGGTCTATTCGATCGGGACGACCGAAGAGGGCCGCGAGATGATCGCGGTGGCGATCGCGTCGGATCAGTTGATGGCAAAGCTCGACGCCAACAAGGCCGACCTAGGCAAGCTCGCTGATCCGCGCACCATCGGGATGAACGACTCACTCGCCGACCAGATCGCCAAGCGCGCGGCGCCGGTCTACTACATCACCGGGACGATCCATTCGACCGAAGCGGGCGCGCCGACGGCGATGATGGAGATGGCGTACCGCCTCGCGGTCGACGAGTCGCCGTACATCAAGAACATCCGCGATCACGTGATCACGCTGATCACGCCGATCGTCGAAGTCGACGGCCGCGACCGGATCGTCGACCTCTACGAGTATCGCAAGAAGCACCCGGGGGATGTGGTGCCGGGGGCGATCTACTGGGGGAAGTACGTCGAGCACGACAACAATCGCGACGCGATGGGGCTCACCCTCAAGCTGTCGCAGAACGTGCTCAACACCTATCTCGGCTGGAACGCGCAGGTGCTGCACGACCTGCACGAATCCGAAGCGCTGCTGTATGACAATACCATCGGCGACGGGCCGTACAACGCCTGGCTCGATCCGATCCTCACCAACGAATGGCAGCTCCTCGGCTGGAACAACGTCAATGAAATGACGCGCTGGGGGATGCCTGGCGTCTATGCGTTCGGCAACTTCGATACCTGGTCGCCCGGTTACCTGATGTTCATGGCGGCAACGCACAACGGGATCTCGCGGCTCTACGAGACGTACGGCAACGGCGGCACCGCGGAGACCGAAGACCACACGCTGAGCGCGAGCGAGACGTCACGCACCTGGTATCGCCAGAATCCGGCGCCGCCGAAGGTCCGCTGGTCGCTGCGCGACAACAACAATTACGAGATGACCGGGATTCTCCTCTCGGAGAATTACTTCGCAACCAATCGCGTCTACTTCCTCCGCAATTTCTACGACAAGAGCAAGCGCTCGATCTTCAAGGCGAAGACCGAGGGACCTGCGGCGTACGTCTTCCCCGCCGACGATCCACGCCTCGGCTCGCAGGCCGAATTGCTGCGAGTGCTGCAGAAGCAGCATGTCGAAATCTCGCGCGCGACGGCGCCGTTCACCGTCTCGGTGCCGACGCACGGTACGGCCGCGACCACCGCGGGCGGCCGAGGAGCCGGCGGGCGTGGTGGCCGGAGCGACGCGGCACCGGCACCGACGACCCGTGAATTCGGCGCCGGGAGCTATGTCGTCAGGATGGATCAGCCGTATTCGCGCATCGCCGACGCGTTGCTCGACTACCAGTACTGGGCGCCGAACGATCCGCAGAAGACGCCGTACGACGACACCGGCTGGACCTTCCCCGAAGGCTTTGGCGTCGAGGCGGTGCGTGTCACCGACACGAAGGTGCTCGATGCGCCGATGACCAAGCTCACCGACAGCGTGCATGCCGTGAGCGGCGTGTCGGGCACGGGGACTGTCTTCGCCATCAATCACAACGCCGACAACGCGCTGATCACGCTGCGCTACCAGTTGCGCAACGCCGACATGCAGCTGGCAGAGGAGCCGTTCGACGCCGGCGGCCAGAAGTTCGCGCGCGGATCGTTCGTCATCAGTGGCGTGTCGCAGGGCGATCTCGACAAGGCGACGACTGCGCTGGGGCTCAAGGCGTACGCGATTCCGGCGGCGCCATCGGTCAAGCTCCATCCGGCGCGCGCGGCGCGCGTCGCGGTTCTGCATACCTGGACCAGCACGCAGACCGAGGGGTGGTGGCGCCAGGCGTTCGATGTCTACGGTGTGCCGTACGACTACATCGACCCGGCATTCATCGGCAAGACTCCTGATCTTCGCTCGAAGTACGACGTGATCGTGGTGGGCCCGGGACTCTCGCCGAACGCGATCGACGGAACGGCGATGTATCGCAACGCCGAGCCGTGGAAGAATTCGCCGGAGACGCCGAACATCGGCACCTATGCGCAGACCGACGATATCCGGCCCGGGATGCAGATCGAAGGGTTGCTCAATCTTCGCAACTTCGTGCAGCAGGGTGGTGTGATCGTGGCGGCCGGGAACAGCGCCGACTTCTTCCTCACCACCGATCTCGCGCGCGGCGTGACTGCGTCGCGGCCGAATTCGGCGTCGCGAGTGGTCGGTTCCTTGCTGCGCGCCACGGTGACTGACGCGGCGAGCCCTGTCATGTACGGCATGCTTCCGTCGCCGGCGGTGTACAGCGAACGGGGCGAGAGCTTCAACGCCGGCGGCGGTGGCGGCGGCCGCAATGGCGGCGGGGGGGGCGGATTCGGTGGCGGCGGCGGGCGTGCGGGAGGTGCAGCGGCGACGCGTGTGACCGGCCGTGGTACGCCCGATGATCCTGATGTCGTCCAGGGGCGGCCGGCAGGAGAGGGGAATGAAGTCCTCCCGCCGCTTCCAGGGGATTCAACTGGTGGTGCGCGCGGTGGGCGTGGCGGTGGTGCGATTGCGGTGCCGATCGAATACCGCGTCCGTCCGCTGCTGCGGTTCGACTCCCAGGACAAGCTGCTTGTTTCGGGGCTGCTCGATGGCGGATCGGATATCGCGGGCCAGACGGTGGTGGTTGATGTCCCGTCGGAAAAGGGGCATTACATCCTTTTTGCCGACAATCCGATCTATCGCGGCGAGACGATCGGCAACTACTTCATGGTCTTCAACGCGATGCTGTCGTTCGACAATCTCGGCGCCGGGCGGAGCGACGCGGGGAATGGCGGCGCTGGCGGTGGCAGAGGGCGCGGGGGGCGCGGGGGTGGTGGTGGGGGTGCTGGCGGCGACAGCCAGTGACGGTGGTGTCGTACTGACACGAATTGAAAGTTGATCGACGCGAAATGAGATGAGGAGAGCTTTCAGCGTAACGAGAAGAGGTTTCACGAGGTCGATAAGGCCTCGCTGAGGCATTCGAAGGAGTCGCATCGGGACGAGGCGAGGGTGAAGGCTCATGAAGTCGACGTGAAGCACGATGAAGATGATGCGAATGATCGTGAAGTCGATGCGAATCGCCGTGAAGTCGTCGTGAACGACCATGAAGTCGACGCGAAGAGCCATGCAATCGGCGTGACGAGGCATGCAGTGGATGCGAATCGCCGTGAAGTCGTCGTGAAGCGGCATGCAATGCACGCGCATCGCCATGAAGTCGTCGTGAAGAGCGATGCAATCGATGCGAATCGCCGTGAAGTCGATGCGAAGGGCGATGCAGTCGTCGTGAAGCGGCATGCAATGGACGCGAATCGCCATGAAATCGTCGTGAAGAGGCATGCAGCGGACGCGAATCGCCATGAAGTCGTCGTGAAGAGGCATGCAGCGGGCGCGAATGACCATGAAGTCGTCGTGAAGAGCGATACAATGGACGCGAATGACCATGAAGTCGTCGCGAACGGCCGTTCGATCGATGCGAAGCGGGACGAAGTCCTCGCGCATGACCGTGAAGTCGACGCGAATGACAACGAGAAGGTGTCGATTCGCTATTCAGTGGGCGCGAACGCAGCTAGATGACAGCGCAGGGCGATGAGTTGGTCCCGCACGGCGATGAGAAGGAGGCGCACCGCGCGAAGATGACTGCGATGAGCGATTTAGTGGACGTGCCCCCTATTCCGCCCGCGCAGTGAAACGCCGCACGACATCGCGATAGGCTCGACCGGACATCAGCTTCTTGCCGTTCTTCAGGATCAGCACGTAATCGCCCTGAAACCACGGCTGGATCTCCTTCACACGCTTGATATTCACGATCACCGATCGATGGATCCGCACGAACTGATCGGACGGCAGCCGTCGCTCGATGCTGTTCAGTGTTTCCCGGACACGATAGGTCTGCTCGGTCGTCTGCACGATCACGATCTTGTCGGACACCTCGATGCAGTCGATCGTGGCCGCGTCGATCAGGACATGCCGGTCGTCGATCTTCACGGCGAGGCGGTCTGGCGCACGAACGCGGCCGAGGCGGTTGAGGAGCGTCTCGAGTCGCCCCGAGAGCTCTGACGATCGCCCGCTTCGGACCCGGCCGATCGCTCGTTCCACCGCGGTCCGGAATCGCCGGTTGTCGAAGGGCTTGAGCAGATAGTCGACCGCGTGCACATCGAACGCGTTCAGCGCATATCGCTCGTACGCCGTCACGAAGATCACCGCGGGCATGTTCGACACACCGACCGCGGCGACGACCCCGAAGCCGTCAAGGCCCGGCATCTGCACGTCGAGAAGGACGATGTCGGGCCGGAGTTCCCGGATCGCGTCGACAGCCGCCCGGCCGCTCGCCGCATCGCCAACGACCTCGACGTCGTCCATCTCAGCCAGCAGCGCTCGCGCCAGACGCCTGGCCGGCGCTTCGTCGTCCACGACCAGCACACGGCAGCTCGGACTCATCGCGGAACCACGATGCGCACTCGAAAGCCTCCCCCGGGAGCGTTCCCGGCTTCGAACGCGTGTCGATCGCCGTAACGCGCCTCAAGTCGCTCCCGGACGTTCTTCAAGCCGTGCCCGGCCACCTGCCCGCTCAGGTCCGCGGCACCCGGTCCGCTGTCGGTAATGTCGATGTGCAACGAGTCGCCCGACACGTGTGCAGCGACGGTGACGCGGCCACCCCCCTCGAGCGGCTCGATGCCGTGCCGGATCGCATTCTCCAGACACGGTTGCAGGATCATGTTGGGGACCGGAATCGCGTGCGCGTTGTCGTCGATTGCCCACTCGACGGTCAACCGGTCGCCAAAGCGCGCGGTCTGGATGTCGACGTAGTCGCGCAGAAAGTCGATCTCCTGCTCGAGCGCGATGTCCTGCTCGTCCATCCGGTCGAGCGCCATGCGCAGCAGGTCACCGAGTTGCGCCAGAACGCGGCGCGCGGCCACGACGTCTTCGGTCATCAGCGCCGATATGGTGTGCAACGCATTGAAGAGAAAATGGGGCTGCAGTTGCTGTTGCAACACATGCAACCGGAACCGGGCCAGCTCGACCTCCAGCGCCGCCTCGCGCCGGGATCGATCGCGGTAGGCGCTGTAGTAGACCAGCGCATGATACAACAGCGCCGTGATCAGGAACATGACGAGGTTGAGCGCGATCGCCTGGGCGAATCGGTGTCGCACGTCAGAGAGAAACGATGCGGCGGACGATCCCACGCCCAGCAGTCGTGCCAACGCGGTCATGATCACCGGGTCGACGATGCATGCCGTGACGGCGGCGAGGATCCACACCGGTACGCGCCACGCCAGCTTGCCGGTGCCCAACTGCAGATACCACCCGAGCAGGGTGATCGCGGGGGCAAGCACCATCCAGGGTGAATAGAAGATCAACCCGCGCACGAAGACGCTCGCGATCGGGACGCGCGGCGTCTGACCCACCGGCGCCATCGCGAGCTGCTGCACCGTCATGAGGAGCGTGAGCAGCAATGTGCAGGGGACCGCGATCCCCATCGCGATCAGCAGCTGCGAGCCAAGGCGAGTTGACGAGTCGGCGCGGACCACATCCGACGCGGCGGCGGCGTTCACGGTAGCCATCTGCTCCCAAACATATAGCGTCCGCTTGCGATCAATATTCTCTGCGGGTCAGCGACCGAATCCTGCGTGTGGCGCCGAATTCGTTGCCCGGCAGCACGCCTATCAATAGCGTGCAGTCAGCCCGAGGGGGGATCGAGATGACACGCTTTGTATCGGAACTCGGCCAGGATGTTCGCTACGGTCTGCGCATGCTGGTCAAGAAGCCCACGTTCACGATCGTGGCTGTCCTGACGCTGGCGCTGGGCG